>VBLA01000539.1 GCA_005879245.1 Deltaproteobacteria bacterium | reverse complement strand
CGGGCGACGGCTGGCTGTTCGAGCCGAAGTGGGACGGCTTCCGGGCCATCGTGTTCCGCGACCGCGACCGGTTCTACATCCAGAGCCGTGACCTGAAGCCGCTCGACCGGTACTTCCCCGAGCTGGAGGTGTCTCTTCGGACCAGCCTGCCCGCGCGGAGCGTGGTCGACGGCGAGATCGTGATCGCGACCGAGCGCGGGCTCGACTTCGACACGCTCCAAATGCGCCTGCACCCGGCGGCCTCGCGGGTGAAGAAGCTCGCCGCCGAGACGCCGGCCTCCTTCGTCGCGTTCGACCTGCTCGCCGGAGACGGCGGCGACCTCCGCTCCCGCCCGCAGGCCGAGCGCCGCCTGCTGCTGGAGAAGGCGCTCGC
>VBLA01000538.1 GCA_005879245.1 Deltaproteobacteria bacterium | reverse complement strand
CCGCGTCCACCTCACGCCCTGCAGTCGCGAGCGGTTGGTGGCCCAGGACTGGTTCCATCGCTTCGAAGGCGCCGGGCTCGACGGCGTGATCGCCAAGCACGAGAGCGTGACGTATCAGCCCGGCAGGCGCGTGATGATCAAGGTCAAGCACGCACGTACCGCGGACTGCGTGGTGGCGGGCTTCCGCTGGCACAAGCACGGTCCGGGAACGCTGGTCGGCTCGCTGCTGCTGGGGCTTTACGACGACGCTGGAGCGCTGCACCACGTGGGCGTGACGTCGTCCTTCCCGATGGAGTCCCGCCGCCGTCTCGCGCAGGAGCTGGCTCCGCTGCGCAAGGACGCGCTCGCGTCGCATCCCTGGCAGCACTGGACGGAGATGGTCGACGGCGCGGTCCGCATGCCGGGTGGCCAGAGCCGCTGGAGCGCAGGCAAGGACCTCTCCTGGGAGCCGCTACGAATCGAGCGCGTATGCGAGGTGAAGTACGACCACCTGCAGCGCGACCGCTTCCGACACGCGACCGCCTTCCTGCGCTGGCGTCCCGACAAGCGGCCCGCGGACTGCCGTTACGACCAGCTCGATGTCACGCCCCCCGCCGAGCTCGCCGAGATTTTCCGAGTCCGTCCCCCGTAGAACCTGCGTACGGGTCGTAGTCGGGATCGAGCGGCTCCTGACCTGGCCGGAGCGCCTCCGGTACATGTTCGAGGTTCACGCGGACACGGGTCCAGGTCGAGGAGCGCCCGCGCATCGCGTCGACCAGGACGTCCGCTGGGCGGAGGTGGGAGGCGGTCCCGGGATGACGCGTCTTCCAGCGCTCGAGCCCCGCCAGCGCCTCCGCCTTCTTCGCGGCGCGGCCGATCTCGATCAGGGGCTTCGTGGTGACGCGCCGGCCGCTCGGCTTCGATCCGCCCTTCCTGCGCGAGGGCTGGACGCGCGGCGATGGCGGCGAAGCGAGCGGGCATCGTGCGCAGCGTGAAGTCCTCGGGCGCGCACTCGAAGAGCTCGTCCCAGGTCACGGGCGCGGAGACCCGGGCGTCGGGCTTGGGGCGCACCGAGTAGGCGCCCGCGACCGTGCGGTCCTTGGCGTTCTGGTTGTAGTCGAGGAACACGCCCTGGCGCTCCTCCTTCCACCACTTGCTGGTGGCGAGACCAGGGGCCCGCCGCTCGACCTCACGCGCGAGCGCCAGGGCGGCGCGCCTCACCTGCGCGAACGACCACCGGCGATATATCCGCACATTGACGTGTATGCCCCGCGAGCCCGACGTCTTGGGCCAGCCCACGAGGCCGAAATCGGTCAGGACCTCCCGGACGACCCGGGCCACGTCTTGAAGCTGGGACCACTGGATGCCCGGCATCGGGTCGAGGTCGATCCGGAGCTCGTCGGGGTGCTCGAGGTCCTCCGCGCGGACCGGATGCGGGTGAAGCTCGAGGCATCCGAGGTTCGCCATCCAGGCCAGGGCGGCCGCGTCGCGTGGCACCACTTCCTCCGCCGCGCGGCCGGAAGGGAAGCGTAGAGCGACGACCTCGATCCAGGTCGGCCGCGAGGCGGGCGCCCGCTTCTGGTAGAAGAAGTCGCCGTCGATGCCGTTGGCGTAGCGGACGAGCACGTTCGGCCGGCCGCCCGCTCCACGCAGCGCGCCTTCGGCCACGGCCTGGTAGTAGTGAACGACGTCGAGTTTGGTGATGCGAGCTTCCGGGAAGTAGAGCTTGCTCGGGTTGGAGATCGCGACCTCACGCCCGGCGACGTCGAGCACGACCCGTTCGCCCTTGCTCGCCACCTGAAGAGCATACGTCGTCCCCTCGATACGTGCCGCCCCCCCCCAGCCAGAGGACCCTGACCGAATTCGGAGATCAGCCTCGGGCGTCGAGGACGACGCGAAAGCGCGCCTCGCCGCTCATCATGCGCGCGTACGCCTCCGGGGCGCGTGGCAGTGGAAACACTTCGTTCATCGATCTCACGCCGGTCTGGACGCTGAAGGCGAGCGTGTCCTCCGAATCGATCGACGTCCCCGACGGCCACCCGGCGATCGAGCGCCGCCCGCCGATGAGCACAATCGGCGGCACCTCGATCGGGTCGGCCGCCGCTCCGAGGACAACGAGCTTGCCCCCGACCGCGAGCCCGCCGAGGACGGCGCTCATCGCCTTGCCGCTCGTCACGGTCGCGAGAATGACGCTGGCACCCCCCAGCTTCTGTAGCTCTGCCGCGGGGTCACCGGACTGGCTGTCGATGTAGTGCATGGCGCCCAGCTTCCGTGCCAGCGGCTCCTTGTCCTTGCCGCGCGCGATGCCGACGGTCATGAAGCCCGCCTTCGCCGCGAACTGCACGCCGAGATGGCCGAGACCGCCGAGACCGAGGATGGCGACGACGTCGCCCGCGCGCGCGCCGCTGTTGCGAAGCGAGTTGTAGACGGTGATCCCGGCGCACATGAGCGGCGCCGCCTCGATCTCCGAGAGCCCGTCGGGGATTCGTGCAAGCGCCACCGCGGGCGCGATCATGTAGTCGGCGTAGCCGCCGTCGTAGGAGATCCCGGGAATCTCCCCGGTCCGGCAGCTGAGGAAGTCGCCGCGGCGGCACGCGTCACAGAAGCCGCAGTGTCCGCCGTGCCAGCCGACACCGACCCGATCGCCGACCTTCCACGCGGTGACGCTGGGGCCGGTGGCGTCGACGACGCCGGCGATCTCGTGCCCCGGAACGCGCGGATACCGGATGCCAGGCCAGTGGCCTTCGACCGTCATCGAGTCGCTGTGGCAGATTCCGCACGCACCGATTTTGACTCGGACGGCACCCGCGCCGGGCTCGGGGACAGGGCGCTCGACGATCTGGAGGCCTGCCTTCGGACCGGTGGCTTGAACGGCGCGCATCTTCGACATGGCTGCTGCTTCCTATCCTATGGGCGGCAGCGTAGCCTTCAG
>VBLA01000542.1 GCA_005879245.1 Deltaproteobacteria bacterium | reverse complement strand
GCAGGAGCGCAGACACGGCCCGGAAGCTCCCCCCGGTCATCGCACCAATGAAGAAGATGGGACCGAAGACGCCGCCGGGTGCCCCGCAGCCGAGCGAGAGGCTGCTGCCCACGATCTTCGCCGCCGCCAGCGGCGCCATCAGCGTCCACGAGAGGTGCCCCGCGAGCGCCTGGTTGATCACGTCGTAGCCGTCCGATCGGTTGGCGGGGGCCACGACGTCGAGAACCCCCACCGCCGCCAGCCCGCCGAGCAGGACCATCCAACGCGGAACCGGCAGGCGACGGAGATGGCCGGCGATCGCATGGAACAGACGCGTATAGAACGCGGCGAGGAGGCCGAGCACGACGCCGAGGAGCGCGTAGCTGAGGCACTCCCAGTAGCTCTCGACCACGAAGGTCGGCACGGTGAAGACGGGGGCATTGCCGAAGAGCCCACGCGCAGCGATCACCGCGGTCGTGGTGGCGACCACGATCAGGCTCAGGTTGGCGAGCTGCATCTCGCCGAGCAGCACGATCTCCTGGGCGAACATGAGCGCGCCGAGCGGGGCATTGAAGGTGGTGGCGATGCCGGCGGCCGCCCCGCACGCGATCAGGACCTTCCGCTGCTCGGTCGACAGCCGGGCGAAGAGGGCGACGGCGCTCCCGATCGAGCCTCCGATCTGCGCGATCGGCCCCTCCCGGCCGACGGCAGCCCCCGAGCCGAGGGAGATCGCCGCGCCGAGCGTCTTCACCACCATCCACCGCCGCTTCACTCGTGCGCCCTGCAGGTGCAGCATCTCGAGGAAGCGCGGGAAGCCGTAGCCGAGCACCTCGCCCGGGAACACCCGATCGAGCGCGAGGAGCCGACCCGGCGTGGGTCGTCCTCACCTTGGCCATGCCGCCATCTTCGCCGCTCGGCAGTCCGCGCTCGGAGCGGCGCTCGTGGGTGAGCTGAAACCCCGCCGCGCGTCTTGGCGTCCAAGCGACACAACCCCAAACCGATCGGCATGACGCTGACCGATCAAGGAGGAGACCGGATGAGCGCGAAGGGCATCTTCATCGCGAGCGCGGCGGCCGCCCTGTTGTTGACCGGAGCGGCCGTTGCTCGCGCCGATGAGAAGATGGGCGGAGACCAGGTCCGCTGCGCGGGCATCAACGCGTGCAAGGGCCAGGGATCGTGCGCGTCGGCCCACAACGCGTGCGCGGGCAAGAACGCGTGCAAGGGCCAGGGGATCACCAAGGCGAGCGCGGCGGATTGTAAGGCGAAGGGCGGCACGATCGCCCCGGAGAAGAAGTAGCCGCCACGTTCGGTGGGCCCCGGAACCGCGCCGGGGCCCACGCCCCTCGCCCCGGCGCTTCCAACCCCGAGTCGTGAGTTTGGGCGCGATCCGGAGGTGCATGGGATACCATTCAGCCGCCCCGCAAGCTCTACGGAGGTTGCCCAGGCGGACCTCAGGGCGGGCCCAGGAGCGACGGCCCAACCGGGGGGAAAGCGCCGCGAGGCCCGAGGGGTAAAGTTCAGACGCCATCCCGCCGATACCCCACCGAGCAGGGGGGTAGACGATGCGTCGTTCCGCACTGTTTTGCGCGCTGGCCTTGATCGCGGCACAGGCACCGCCCGCCGGGG
The DNA here is from genome assembly GCA_005879245.1 of Deltaproteobacteria bacterium. Taxonomy (GTDB): domain Bacteria; phylum Desulfobacterota; class Binatia; order DP-6; family DP-6; genus DP-23. Next base: position 1,429 of record VBLA01000542.1, on the reverse strand, counting down.
CGAGGTCGCTCGTCGTCGACGACGACCGGGCCAACTGCCCGAGCGCGACCTTCAGCCGCATCCAGGACGCCATCGACGCCGCATTTCCGGGCGAGGTGGTCCACGTGTGCGCCGGCACCTATCCCGAACAGCTCCTGGTCTCGAAGCCGATCCAGATCCATGGCGTGCCCGGCGCGCGGGTCGCACCCGTCGGCATGGTTGCCAACACGACGAACCCGCGCACCGACGCGCCGATCGCCGCCATCGCGGTCGTGACCCGCAACGCCACTCTCGACCGGCTCGAGTTCGACGCCTCGGCCAGCGGCTTCAGCGACTGTACGACCGCGCCGCAGGTGATGGGGATCTTCTTCCGCGGGACTTCGGGATCGGTGCGCCGGAGCGAGGTGCACGACATCCCATGTCCCAACGGCACGGGCGTCGTGGTGCAGGGCGTCGGTCCGCTCATCCAGGTGGCCGTGGTCGGCAACTTCGTGCACGACTACGCCCAGGCCGGCGTCGTGGTGAGCCAGTACGGCGCACAGGCGAAGATCGACAGCAACACTGTCCGGGGGGCCGGCAGCACGACCGACCGGATGCAGAACGGCATCCAGGTCGGCTCCAATGCGCTTGCCAAGGTCCGCCGCAACATCGTGCAGAGCAACGCCGGCCCGAGCGGAAGCGAGTGTCTCATCGACAGCGGCAACATCTTCTTCAACTCGAGCCGCGGAGTGATCAGCGGCAACACCTTCACCGGCAACGCAGCGGGCGTCCTGGTGACCGGATCGCGCAATCGCATCACCGACAACACGCTCGACGGCATGTCGGGGACCGAGACCCTCGGCCTCATCGGGATCTCGGTCACCGGCCACGACAATCTGGTCGCCGACAACCGCGTCAGCAACATGAGCGAGGTCGGCCTCCGGCTCGACGGCGACACCAACCGCGTCCTCCGCAATACCATCAACGGGACGCACGAGGGGACGCTCTGCGCCAGCGTCAGGGCCCTCCCGGCCTGCACCGACGCCATGACGACCTGCGGGGTGGGCCTCTGGCTGGCGGGCGGCTCCGGCAGCGTCCTCGTCGGCAACGCGCTCATCGACAACGACACCGACCAGTCGCAGTGACCCGCCGGCACTACTCCTTGCGACGAGCCGCGAGGATCGCCTTCACGAGGTCTTCGGGGACCTCGGCGGGCACGGGGTCGTCCGAGCCGCTGAGCGCCGCCTTCGCGAGCTTCACCGTCGCCTCGTAGCTCTTGAGGTAGGCGGAGCACGCCGGGCATGCCGCGACGTGCGCGTCGAACCGCAAGCGCACGTCCTCGGAGAGCTCCCCGTCGACATACGCGGCGAGGAACTCGATGACCTCGCGGCACGTTTTCGCCGTGCCCATCACCCCGCCCGGCTCCGCGCCATACCTTCGAAGCAACGGATGGCGAGGGCGGTCCAGCCCT
>VBLA01000537.1 GCA_005879245.1 Deltaproteobacteria bacterium | reverse complement strand
CCGCGTGCCAGCCGCGAGCCGCTCGATCGGCACGGTGATCCGCCGGGCGACGTAGAACCCGACCCAGGTCGCGGAGAAGATGACGACCAGCGTCACCAGCGCGAGGGTGATCGTGTAGGCGGTCTGGATCGGGCGACGTTGGATCTTGAGTCGCAGGTACTCGCCAAAGGCCCGGTCGATCTCCTCGCGCCGTTTGACGAGGCTCTTCGGAACGTAGGCGTCCACCACCACGATGGCGACCGGGTGGCCATCGCTCATGAGAGGCGTGGCGGCTCGGATCATGTCCGCCTCGCCGACCGAATCGACCGTGGTCACCTCCTGCCCGCTCGCGGCCCGGCGCACGAACTTGCTCCAGGGCTCGAGACCGATCCCGCCCGGCAGATCCGACCGCTTCGCGCGTCCCAGGGTCTGGCCGCGCGCAAACACCTCCACCACGTCGAGCTGGTACTCGGCGCGGTGCTCCTCGAGGAAGCGCTTCAGGTCGGCTCGCCGTGCGGGGGCGAGGAGCCCCTCGCTGCTCACGCGTGTGCCGATCTGATGCGCGAAGCCGAGCGCCGTCCGGCTGAGATCTTCGTAGTACGTCCGCGCGACCTCGAGGGAGCCCTCGAGCGAGTTCTCCACCTGACCGTCGAACCACTTCTCTATCGAGTTCCCGAGGAAGACCACCGCGGCGAGGAACATGAGCGTGGCCGGCAGGAGCGCGATCCCCACGAACGCGACCACGAGGCGCGTCCGCAGGTGTGCGCCGAGCACGTGCTGCCGCCGCTCGAAGATGAGCTTCAGGATGTTCCGGCCGACCAGGAAGACGAGGACGACGAGGAGGATGATGTTGAGGTTGATGAGCGCCACCAGCACCGCGTCGGTGCCGAGCGATCCCGTGCCGGTGGACTGGGGGAGGCGGGTCTCGAAGATCGCGAACGCCACCACCGCGAGGGCGGTGGCGAAGATGATCCAGCCCTCGCGTCGGCGACGCCGCGCCTCGGGTGACACCACCCGCGCGGGCGACGGATCGGACGGCAGGGGCATGGGAACCTGCGGATGATAGGGAGAAGGGGCGGCGAAGGCAAGGCTGCTTCGCCTGGCGCAAATCCATAGAACAGCTAGGGAAAATGCGTGGCCCACCCCCGGGGGAAGCCCGGGGGGCGCTTTCGCCGGCTTCAACGACGCCCGAAGAGATTGAGGAGGATCGTCAGGACGACGCTCACGACGATCGATGTCGCGAGCGGGAAGTAGAGGGTGAACGAGTCGCGCCGGACAACGATGTCGCCGGGCAACCGCCCCAGCCAGGGGACACGCGGTGCAACCGCCAGCACCACGCCCACCAGGACGACGACGATGCCCACCCCGATGAGCCACCGGCCGAGGTCCTGCATACCCCGGAGCATGCCGCACAACGCCCGCGCCGTCGAGCACGCCCGGCTAGCAAGGAGTCCGAAAGCGGGATCGACGTCGCGGACGAATCGCCTCTTCGACCAACCTCCTACTCGGCCTGGAGCTCGTGGAGCCGCGTCACCAGGGCCGCCTTCACCGTCGCGTCGGCGGCGTTGTTGGTCTCGTTGGTCAGCTCGTACGGGTCGGTCGTGTTGTTGTAGAGCTCGCTCTCTCCCGTCACGTACTCGATGTACTTCCACATGTAGCAGGTCTGCCCTCCGGCGCAGTCGGCGCTCGTCTTGCAGATGGTCGACGTCGTCGCGCTGCACCGCCCCTGCTTCACGAGGCCGTTGGTCGGGATCTGGCCGTTCCAGTGCTCGTTCAGCATGTCGTCGCGCCAGGTCGCCGGCCCGCCCGCGAGCACCGGCACGACGCTCGCCCCATTGATCGTGTGGGTCGGCGGCACGACGGCCCCCGCGAGCTCGACGAAGGTGGGCGCGAGATCGATGTTGAGCACGAAGCGGTCATCGATCCGCGGCGCCGTCACGAGCGGTGGATACCGCATGATCATCGGCACGTGCATGCACTCCTCGTACGGGCACTGCTTCGGCTTCCAGCGGTGCGAGCCCCAGGAGAA
>VBLA01000536.1 GCA_005879245.1 Deltaproteobacteria bacterium | reverse complement strand
GTACGCCGCCAACGCGCTCCTCGCCACGCGCATCTCGTTCATGAACGAGATGGCGAACCTCTGCGAGCGGGTCGGCGCGGACGTCGATCAGGTACGACGGGGCATCGGCTACGATCGGCGGATCGGCCACCACTTCCTCTTCCCCGGGGTCGGCTACGGCGGCTCGTGCTTCCCGAAGGACGTGAAGGCCGTGATTCACACCGCCCGGGAACGCGGCATGGAGTTCCCGCTCCTCGCGGCGGTCGAGGACGTGAACGAGGCCCAGAAGCGACGGCTGGTCGAGAAGGTGGTGGCGGAGTTCGGCGAGGACCTGACCGGACGGCGCTTCGCGGTGTGGGGGCTCGCCTTCAAGCCGCGCACCGACGACATGCGGGAAGCGCCCGCGATCACCGTCGTCGAGGGCCTCCTGGCGCACGGGGCGACGGTTGCGGTCCACGACCCCGAAGCGCTCGGCGAGGCGCGCAAGGTCTTCAGTGAGCGTGTGACCTATCACCGCACGAACTACGATGTGCTCCAAGAGGCGGATGCGCTGCTCATCGTGACGGAGTGGAACGAGTTCCGGCGGCCGGACTTCGGCCGCATGAAGCAGCTCCTCCGCCGCGCCATGATCTTCGACGGCCGGAACCTCTACGAGCCCGAGACGATGCGCGAGCAGGGATTCACGTACTTCCCCATCGGACGGGGCCCGGTGCGCGCTGCGGGTTGAGGGCAAACGATGGCCCGCGTGCTCATCACCGGCGGAGCCGGCTTCATCGGCTCGCATCTCTGCGAACGGTTCCTCGCCGAGGGCGACGACGTCATCTGCATGGACAATTTCCGGACCAGCACGCCCGACAACATCGCACACCTCTTTGCGGACCGCCGCTTCACCTTCATCCAGCAGGACGTCACGACCTACATCTACGTGAGCGGTCCGCTGGACGCGATTCTTCACTTCGCGTCCCCGGCGAGCCCGGTCGATTACCTCGAGTTCCCCATCCCCACCCTGAAGGTCGGCTCGCTCGGGACCCACAAGGCGCTCGGCCTCGCCAAGGAGAAGCGCGCCCGGCTCCTCCTCGCCTCCACCTCCGAGGTCTACGGTGATCCGCTCGAGCATCCGCAGAGCGAGGACTACTGGGGGAACGTGAATCCGATCGGCCCCCGCGGCGTCTACGACGAGGCGAAGCGCTTCGCGGAAGCCCTCACCATGGCGTACCACCGGGCTCACGGGGTCGAGACGCGGATCGTCCGCATCTTCAACACTCACGGCCCGCGCATGCGGTTGAACGACGGCCGCGTCGTCCCGAACTTCATCTCGCAGGCGCTCAAGGGAGAGCCGCTCACCGTGTACGGCGACGGCTCCCAGACGCGGAGCTTCTGCTTCGTCTCCGACCTGGTCGAGGGCATCGTCCGGCTGCTGCGCTCCGACTACCGGTCCCCGGTCAACCTCGGCAACCCGATCGAGGTCTCGATCCGCGAGTTCGCGGACCGCATCAAGGCGTTGACCGCGAGCCGGAGCGAGATCGCCTTCCGGCCGCTGCCCGTCGACGACCCCAAGGTGCGGCAGCCCGACATCGCCCGCGCCCGCCAGCTCCTCGGCTGGGAGCCACGGGTGTCGCTCGAGGACGGTCTCCGGCGCACGATCGACTACTTCCGCCCGAAGCTGGCCCCGGGTCGATGAAGATCCTCGTGACCGGCGGGGCGGGGTTCATCGGGTCGCACGTGGTGGATGCCTACCTCGCGGCCGGGCACGACGTGGTCGTGGTGGACGATCTCTCCACCGGGCACCGGGAGAACCTGAATCCACGGGCGCGCTTCCATCCCCTCGACATCCAGGACCCAAGGACGGCCGCGCTCTTCGATGCCCGCGTCAACGTCCTCGGCACGATCCACCTCCTCGAAGCCGCGCACCAGGCGGGTGTCCGTCGCGTCGTGCTCGTGTCGTCGGGCGGTGCGGTCTACGGCGAGCAGGATACCTTCCCTGCGTCCGAGACCCATGCGACGAACCCGCTCAGCCCCTACGGCGTCAGCAAGCGCGCCGGCGAGCTCTACGCGTTCTTCTACCAGGCCGAGTACCAGCTTCCCTTCGTGGCGCTCCGCTACGCGAACGTCTACGGGCCGCGTCAGGACCCCCACGGCGAGGCGGGGGTGGTGGCGATCTTCACCGGCAAGATGCTCCGCGGCGAGCCGGTCTCGGTCAACGGGGATGGCCTGCAGACCCGGGACTACGTCTACGTCGGCGACGTGGCACGGGCGAACCTCCTGGCGCTCGAGCGGGACGTCACCGGCCCGGTGAACGTCGGCACCGGCGTCGAGACCGACGTCAACACGCTCGCCCGTCTCCTCCTTGAGGCGACGGGGAGCGACTCCGAGATCCGCCACGGTCCGACCAAGCCGGGCGAGCAGCGGCGGAGCGTCGTCGATGCGCGGCGGGCGGGCGAACGGCTCGGCTGGCGGCCCGAGGTCGCCCTCCGCGACGGCCTCCGGCAGACGGTCGCGTTCTTCCGGACGCGCGCCGCGGGGGCGTGAGCACGATCGCTGAGACACCTCTGGACACCGCCTGCATCCGGAACTTCTCGATCATCGCGCATATCGACCACGGGAAGTCGACGCTGGCCGATCGCCTCCTCGAGCGCACGGGTGCCGTGTCGCCCCGTGAGATGGAGGCGCAGTTCCTCGACGACATGGAGCTCGAGCGTGAGCGCGGCATCACCATCAAAGCGCGCTCCGTGCGCCTGGCCTACCGGGCGCGGAACGGTCAGGACTACGTGCTCAACCTGATCGACACGCCCGGTCACGTCGACTTCACCTACGAGGTCTCGCGCAGCCTCACCGCGTGCGAGGGGGCGATCCTGGTGGTCGATGCGGCGCAGGGCGTGCAGGCCCAGACCGTCGCGAACGTCTACCTGGCCCTCGACCACGACCTCGCGATCGTCCCCGT
>VBLA01000179.1 GCA_005879245.1 Deltaproteobacteria bacterium | reverse complement strand
CCTCACCAAGCTCGTCCTCAACACCGCCGACGCGCACTTCAACGAGGACCGGATGAAGGGCACGCCCTTCGGGCAGCGCCTCGTCTTCGGCCTGGTCACCGGTGCGATCGTGATCGGGCTGGCCACGCAGGACACGGCCGAGAACGCGCTCGCCGAGCTCGGTCTCGACGGCGTTCGCTTCCGCGCGCCGGTCTTCCACGGCGACACCCTCTACGCCTACACCGAGGTGCTCGAGAAGCGCGACGCCGAGCGAGACGACGCGGGCGTCGTCCGCTTCCGCCACTGGGGCGTGAAGCAGGACGGGACGATCGTCTTCGAGGGGGAGCGAACCGTGCTGATCAAGCGACGCGAGCACAGGCAGGGCGCATGACCGCCGCCCGCACCGGGCCGATTCGTGACGTTCGCATCGTCGACCTGACGCAGGCTCTGGCCGGACCCTTCTGCACGATGCTGCTCGCCGACCTCGGCGCCGACGTCGTCAAGATCGAGCCGCCGCACGGCGACATGACCCGCGCCCTCCCGCCCTTTCCCGCCGACCGCGACGGCTGCGACTACGGGGGGTACTTCGCGAGCATCAACCGGAACAAACGCTCCGTCGTCCTCGATCTGCGCCAGGCGGGCGACCGTGACATCCTCCTCCGCCTCGTCGACGGGGCCGACGCCGTGGTGGAGAACGCGCGCGTCGGCGTGATGGACCGCCTCGGCGTCGGCTACGAGCGTCTCCGCGAGCGGAACCCGCGGCTCGTCTACGCCGCCATCCGCGGGTTCGGCGATCCGCGCACCGGGCCGAGCCCCTACGCCGAATGGCCGGCCTTCGACATCGTCGCCCAGTGCATGGGCGGAATCGTGGGCACGACCGGGCGCGCGGGCACGAGCGGCGTCCCCTGCGGCGCCAGCGTGGGCGATCTCTTCCCGGGTACGCTCGCCGCGCTCGGGGTCGTCTCGGCGATCCATTCGGCCCGTGGCACCGGCGTTGGACAGTTCCTCGATGTCGCGATGTACGATGCCCTCGTGAGCCTCTGCGAGGGCATCATCTACAACTTCTCCTACGCCGGGAAGGTGGTCGGGCCGCGGGGCACCGGGCACCTCGCGCTCTGCCCCTTCGACGTGTTCGAAGCGCGGGACGGCGCCGTCGCGATTGCCGCGCCGACCGAGAACCAGTGGAAGCTCCTCTGCGAGGCGATGGGGCGCCCCGAGCTGGCCACGGATCCCCGCTACGACGACAACCTGAAGCGCGTCGCCGCTGCCGACGAGGTCCGCGATCTCGTCACGCAGTGGACGGCGCGCCACACCAAGCGAGAGATCGTCGATGCGCTCGGCGGGAAGGTGCCGGCCGGCCCGGTCAACAGCGCGCGGGACATCTTCGCGGACCCGCACCCGAGAGCGCGCGGCATGCTGGTCGAGGTCGAGCAGCCGGGCGAGAACCCGCCCGTCGTGCTGGCCGGTCCGGCGATCAAGCTCGCCGCCACGCCGGCGGCGATCTACCGCCGCCCGCCCTGCCTCGGCGAGCACACCGCCGAGGTCCTCGCCGAGGCGGGGATCAACGCCGTGCCGGCGGGCGCTCCCCGCCGGGGGAGGGGACGATGACCGTACGGCTCCGACGATCCGAGCTCGCGACGCCCGGCTCGAGCCGGAAGATGATCGAGAAGGCCGCGGCGAGCGGCGCCGACCTCGTCTTCCTCGACCTCGAGGATGCGGTCGCGCCCGCGCAGAAGGAAGCCGCGCGCGACCACGTGGTGCGCGCCCTCCGCGAGCTCGACTGGGGGAAGAAGCTCCGTGCGGTGCGGGTGAACGCCGCCGACACGCGCTGGGCGCACGACGACGTCATCGCTCTCGTGGAGGGCGCCGGCGTACACCTGGATCTCCTCATCCTTCCCAAGGTGAAGGCGCCGCGCGACGTGTGGTTCTTCGAGACGCTCCTCGAGCAGCTCGAGCTGAAGCTCGGTCTGGGGAAGCGGATCGGCCTCGAGGCGCTGATCGAGGAGGCGGCAGCTCTCGCTCGCGTCGAGGAGATCGCCGCCTCGTCGCCGCGGCTCGAGGCGCTCATCCTCGGCTTCGGCGACCTGTCGGCGAGCCAAGGGGTGCGCCTGGCGCTCGCCGCCGGCTACCCGGGCGATCTCTGGCACTACGCCCGGGCGCGGGTCGTGGTCGCAGCGCGGGCTCATGGGCTCGACGCCATCGACGGTCCGTTCGCGAATTACCGCGATGCCGAGGGCTATCGCCGCGAGGCCACCTGGGCCTCGACCCTCGGCTTCGTCGGCAAATGGGCCATCCACCCGAGCCAGATCGAGATCGCCAACGACGTCTTTGCGCCGACGGAGCAGGAGATCGCGCTGGCGCGGCGCATGTGCGAGGCCTACGAGGCCGCCTCGGGAGGGGGCAGCGGAGCGGCGGGGGCTGGGGGCATCCTCGTCGACGCCGCCTCGGTCCGCATCTTCGAGGCGGTCATGGAGCGCGCCCGGCTCACCGGTCGCGTCTAGCAGGGAGCGGATCGATGCAGGAGCGATACGAGCACTTCATTGGCGGCGCCTTCGTGCCGGCGGGAAGCGGGCGCCACCTCGAGACGACGAATCCCGCGACCGGGAAGCCGCTCGCCGAGATCGCCCGGGGCGATGCGAGCGACGTCGACGCTGCGGTCAAGGCCGCCGAGTCCGCCCTTCCGGGCTGGCGCGATCGGCGACCGATCGAGCGCGGGCGCGTGCTCACCGAGATCGCGCGGCGGCTGAGAGAGCGGCAGCAGGAGATTGCCGCGCTGGAGGTCCTCGAGGCGGGCAAGCCCGCCTGGCAAGCGCCGTTCGAGGTCGAGATCGCCGCCCAGTATTTCGAATTCTACGGTGGACTCGTGAACGCCCTCGGCGGCGAGACGATCGACCTCGGCGCCGGCTACCACTCCTACACGCGGCGCGAGCCATTCGGGGTGGTGGGCGTCATCCTGCCCTGGAACGCCCCCATCAACCAGGCTGCGCGCGCCGCCGCTCCGGCCCTCGCGGCGGGCAACGTCGTGGTGGCGAAGCCCTCCGAGTTCACCTCCGCGAGCCTCCTCGAGCTGGCGCGGCTCGCGGTCGAGTGCGGGCTTCCCGCCGGCGCCCTCAACGTCGTGACGGGGACGGGACCTGAGGCGGGCGCGGCGATCGTCGCGCACGGCGGCGTCCGGAAGGTCGCCTTCACGGGCTCCCTCCGGGCCGGCCGGGAGGTCGCGCACCTCGCCGCCGACCGCATCCTGCCACTCACGCTCGAGCTCGGCGGGAAGTCGCCCAACCTCGTCTTCGCCGACGCGGACCTCGAGCAGGCGGTGCCCGGGGCGCTCCGGGCCTTCGTCACGAACGCGGGCCAGGTGTGCAGCGCCGGCACGCGGCTCCTCCTCGAGCGGGGCATCCATGACCGCTTCGTCGGCGCGCTCGCCGAGGCGGTGAAGGGCGTGCGGCCCGGCCAGATGCTCGGGCCGATGACCACCCACGCGCAGTACGAGAAGGTGCAGGAGTACTACGCGATCGCCCGGGCGGAGGGCGCCACGACCGTCGCCGGAGGTGCGCTACCGGACGATCGCGAGCTCGCCGGTGGCTGGTTCGTCCTGCCGACGATCTATACCGGCGTCCGGAACGACATGCGGATCGCGCGCGAGGAGATCTTCGGCCCCGTCGTGTCGGTCATGCCGTTCGCCGACGAGGACGAGGCGATCCGGATCGCGAACGACTCGCCCTACGGGCTCGCCGCCGGCATCTGGACGCGCGATCTCGCTCGCGCCCACCGCGTCGCCGCGCGACTCGAGGCCGGGCAGGTCTACGTGAACGAATGGATGGCGGGCGGGGTGGAGACCCCCTTCGGCGGCTTCAAGCAGAGCGGCATCGGGCGCGAGAAGGGCATCGAGGCCCTCCACCACTACACGCAGCTCAAGTGCGTGACGATCAAGCTCTGACGGAAACCCTCATGCAGTGACGAACCGGAAGGAGCCGTCCTTCCGCACGATCTTGCCCGCCGACGGCGTGGCGAAATGCGTACCGAAGACGAGCGTCCCGGAGTCGGCGTAGCGCTCGCAGAATGCCCGTCGCGACCGCTTGGCCATCGCTCCGTCGTTGTCGAACAGGTTGTGCCACTCTGGATAGCGGCACTGAATCGGGTGATGCATCAGGTCTCCGGTGATGACCGCCTCCTGCCCCTTCGATGAGATCCGCACCGAGAAATGGCCGGGTGTGTGACCCGGAGTGGATTCCAGCCAGACCTCGTCGGTGACCCGATGCTGGTCATCGACCAGCTCCGACATCCCTTCGGCCATCACGGGACGGACGGAATCGTCGATCGGATCCTTCAGGAACGCGTCCTCCGTTCGGGAGAAGAAGTCCCATTCCGTACCCCCGATCAGATACGTCGCGCGAGGGAACGTCGCGACCCACTTGCCGTCCCTGAGCATCGTGTTCCAGCCGACATGGTCGACGTGCAGGTGCGTGCACACGACGCGGTCGATCGATTCGCGGGGGCAGCCGACCGTCTGCAGATTCTCCAGGAACGGCAGCTGCTGCCGGTTCCACGCGGGGTGCGACCGGACCTTGTCATTCCCCACGCAGGTGTCGACGATGATGCGCTGGCCCTGCGAGTCGATGACGAAGGCATGGATGCTCATCCGCAGGCGCCCGACCTGGTCGCAGAACGTCGGATAGAGCCAGTCGCTTTCCCTTTTCAGGTTCTCGGGCGTCGCGTTCGGCAGGAGGATCGTGCCATCCCACGACTCTGCGGACTCGACGACCCGCGTGACCCTCACCTCACCGATCTGCCACTGGCTCATGGTCGTGCCCCCGACCTCAGGAGATGCTCCGCCCGCCGTCCACGTCGAGGCACACGCCGGTCAGGAACTCCGCCTCGTCGGAGGCGAGGAACAGGACGGCGGCCGCGACGTCGCGCGGCTCCGTGAGGCGCCCGAGCGGGATGGTCGCGACCAGCTGGCGGCGGAGCTCGTCCGGCAGCTTGTCGAGACCCGTCGCGGTCTTCATGAAGCCGGTCTCGGCGGCGACCGGGTTCTCGGCGTTCACGCGGATGCGGAAGGGTGCGACCTCGACCGCGAGCCCGCGCGTGAGCGTGATCACGGCGCCCTTGGTGGCGTTGTAAGCGGTGACGCCGGGGCGCGGTGCGACGGCGCCGATCGACGCGGTGTTCACGATCACACCTCCACCCCGCTCTTTCATCACCGGCACGGCGTACTTGCAGCCGAGGTAGACGCCGCGGACGTTGGTCGCGAAGACGCGCTCGTACTCCTCCTCCGGGAGCTCCCAGAGCGGAACCATCCGGTGCGAGAAGCCGGCGTTGTTGACGAGGATGTCGAGCGCCCCGAAGCCCGATGTCGCCTCCCCGATCATCGCCTGCACGTCGGCAGAGCGGGAGACGTCGGCGCGGACGAAGCGCGCCGCGCCGCCCTCCTGGGCGATCGCGGCGGCGACGCGGCGGCCGTTCGCCTCGTTCACGTCGGCGACGACGACGCGCGCACCCTCGCGGGCGAATCGCGTCGCGACCGCTTCCCCGAACCCCGACCCCGCACCGGTGACGATGACGATCTTCCCCTCGAATCGCATGCGGTGACTCCTCCTCGAGCGCCGAGTCCTCCCTCGAAGCTACGCCGCACATGAACCGGGCGTCAACGGCAGCGCGGTGCAGCTCTGGTTCGCCGCCGCCTGCCCATGCCATGGTGCGCCCCCCGATGACGCGTTCCTGGCAACGCTCGCTCACCGCGGGCCTTCTCCTGACCGTCGTCTGCGTGGCCTTCGAGGGGCTCGCAGTGACGACGGTCATGCCGACCGCGGTGCGCGAGCTGGGTGGGCTCATGAGCTACGGGTGGGCGTTCAGCGCCTTCATGCTCACCAACGTCGTCGGCATCGCGGTGGCCGGCGAGCGCATTGATCGCCATGGTCCACGCGGCCCCCTGGCCGCCGGGCTGGCGCTCTTCGCGCTCGGTCTCCTGGGGGGCGGGGCGGCGCCGTCGATGGCCGCGCTCATCGCGGCCCGCGCCGTCCAGGGATTCGGGGCGGGAGAGCTCTCGGCGGTCATCTATGCGTGCGTCGCCCGGTGCTACCCCGCGGATCAGCAGCCGCGCATGCTGGCCTTGCTCTCGACGGCGTGGGTGGTGCCCGGGCTCGTCGGTCCGGGGGTGAGCGGATACGTGGCCGACCACATGAGCTGGCGGCTCGTCTTCTTCGGCCTCGTGCCCATCGTCTTCGTCGCCGCGGCCCTCACGGTGCCGGCCCTGTCGAGGTTGCCCCCGCCACCAGACGGCGGAACTTCGAAGCGGATGTCGAGCCCGATCGGGCCCGCCGTCCTCCTCGCCGCGGGAAGCGTCGTCGTGCTCCTCGGCCTCTCGGCCCGGGCCCTCACGGCGGTGCTGGGCCTCGCAACACTCGGTGTCGTGATGGCCGTCCCGGGGATCAGACGGCTCATGCCGAAAGGGACGCTCCACGCACGGGCGGGGATTCCGGCGACCATCCTGTCGATGGCGACGGTCAGCGTCGCCTTCTTCGGCGCCGAGATCCTGCTGCCGCTCATGCTGACCCTGGTGCGCGGCCAGTCCGCCACGGTGGCCGGGCTCTCTCTCAGCGGCGCGACGTTCGCCTGGACCGCGGGCGCCTGGGTTCAGGCGCGGGAGGCGAAGCGGCGCAGCCGCCGTCTCCTCGTCGGGATCGGAGCGGCGCTGATCGCCTGTGGCATCGCGATCGTGAGCTTCCTCCTCGTCGCGGAGACGCCGGTCGCGGTCGCGGCGCTCGGGTGGGCGGTCGCCGGCCTCGGCATGGGGGTGGCGCACGCCACCATCAGCCTCGCCGTCATCGAGCAGGCGCCCGCCGCCGAGGAAGGCGCGGCCTCGGCGGCGATGCAGCTCGCCAACGTGCTCGGCGTCGCGCTCGGTGCGGGCCTCGGCGGGGCCGCCGTCGCCCTCGCGGACACGCGGGGCGCGCCGCCGGTCGCGGGTTTTGCGCTGGGGTTCGCGACGATGCTCGCCGCCGCGCTGGCAACGCTCGGCCTCGCGCGGCGGCTCCCGGGCGCACCACGCGCGGCCGTCTAGCCGCGTGGCGACCTACGCACCCTGGAAGGCGGCCAGCTGCAGCTGCCAGATGCCGCCGCTGAGCGACGCCGTGGCGGTGTAGCTTCCGGGCGATGCCGCGACGGCATCTTCCACGAGGTCGCCGTCCGGCGACGTCACGATCCGGCTGGTGAAGCCGGAGCCGGGGGCGGTGAACACGGCGCCGGTCATGCCGGCCGCGAAGAGGAGCTCGGAAGAAGCGGCGGTGGTGAGCGCCCCGCTACTGGCGAGACTGCCGCTGCCGGTGGCCGACACCCCCACGTGGAAGGGATTCGTCTGGCGCAAACCGGAGTACGTCTGAGCCTCACGCTGAAGCTGCTGCCCGAGGTGATCTGGAAGTATGCTTTCTGGACGAAGGCAGGCTTTGCTGCCGCATGCGCTCCGGTCGCGAAGAATCCCAGGGCGATCGGCAGCAAGAAGACGCCGCGCCTGAAGTGCGCGAAGGGTGTGCTGCCCATGGTCTCCCGCCAGTATCCCATGTCGCCCGCTCGCGCGTGACCCCCCAAAAAGGGACGGGCGTGACCGCTACGGGGTCGCAGGCGCACGGGCAAGTGCGCGAAAAGGTTGAGCGCCTGAAAGGCCAGGAGGGAGGCTCGAACCCGAAGCGAAGGCCGAGGACTGCAGGGCGAGGATGCGGCCCTCGAGCCGGTCAGCGAAACCCGCAGGGGCGCGGCAAATCGGGAGGGCGCCAAGAACATCGGCCTGATCGTCCAACTGGAGGAGCACATGATGAGGACTCGTGGAGTCGTAGCGATGGTGGCCGTCCTGGCGCTGGGAGGCTGTTCCGCGATGCGCCATGACAAGTACTGCAAGTGGGCCCTGCCCGCCTGGGGCGCTGCGCTGGGCGGTGCGGGGGCAGGGCTCGGGGTCGCCTTGGGCGACAACGACTCGGGCGCTCCGGAAATCGGGGGCGCGGCCGCTGGCGGCGTCCTGGTGGGCGGCCTGCTCGGCTGGGCAGCGGGGCAGTACCTCTGCGAGGAGGAGAAGCCCGTGCCACCTCCGCCGCCTCCGCCGCCACCCCCGCCTCCGCCGGCCCCGCGGAAGATCGAGAGCCTGACCGGGCCGAGCTTCGAGTTCAACCGCGCCGTTCTCACGACGGAGGGCCGGACGCACGTGGATCACGCGGTGCAGATCATGCGGGCGAGTCCCACGATGCGCGTCGTGGTCGAGGGTCACACCGACTCCGTGGGTTCCCACGACTACAACATGAAGCTCTCCGAGCGCCGGGCGAACGCGGCCCGCGACTACATGGTCGAGAAGGGTATCAGCGCGAGCCGGATCAAGACCGCCTGGTACGGCGAGACGCGTCCGGTGGCGAGCAACGCGACGGCCGCTGGCCGCGCAAAGAACCGCCGGGTCGACATCGTCGCCGAATGACGATCGGGGACCTGCACGCCGGATCCGTGAGCGCGGGCATCGCCGTCGATTGCCCGCGCGGTCCGCCGCTGGTGACGAAAGCGGGTGACCACGTGCGACCTTGACCGGGAGGGAGAGCACTCCGGTGGACAGCGCATGCTCTTCGATCGAAGGAAGCACCCGGGTCGGAGAGGCATCAGTTCACTGGCGCAAGCAGGGAAGCGGACCGCCGGTGGTCTTCGTGCACGGCTTTCCCCTCTCGGGGCACACCTGGGACAAGGTCGTCGTGCGCCTTCGAGATCGTTTTACCTGCTACACACCGGACCTGATCGGGCTCGGACAATCACACAGCGCGGCCGATGACGACTATGCCTCGCCAGGGCAGGCCCGGGCTCTCCAGCGGGTGCTGTCGGAGCTCGGTGTCGATTCCTACGCACTCGTTGGCAACGACACGGGCGGCTGGATCGCTCGCGAGCTGGCGCTCATCGACACGGGGCGGGTGTCGCGCCTCATCCTGACCAACACCGAGATCCCGTTCCATCGCCCTCCGTGGATCCCGATGTATCAGGCTCTGGCGCACGTTCCTGGGTTCGGGAACGTCATCCAGCAGCTGCTGAAGTCCTCTGCGTTTCGCCGGTCGTCGTTGGTCTTCGGCGGCTGCTTCCATGACTTGACCACCCTGGAGGGGGAATTTCACGAATCGTTCGTCGAGCCGCTCATCGGCTCGGACGCTCGGATGGACGGTGCCATGCGTTTCCTGAGGCGAATGAAATTTGCGAGGCTGGACGAGTTCAAAAACCTCCATCAGCGGCTCGCGATGCCGACGCTCTTCATCTGGGGCGCGAACGATCCGACCTTTCCCGAGCCGAGGGCTCGGGAGATGGTGCGGCAGTTCCCGAACGTCGTCGGGTTTCACGCAATCGCCAACACGAAACTCTTCGTCTACGAGGAGCACCCGCAGGAGGTCGCCCGGCTCATCGACGGTTTCCTGTCGGGAACCCAACCAATAGGAAGAGATATCGAAACGAAGGTGGCCGTCGAGGCTGGTGGCAAGCCTCTGACGATTCCGAGCGTGTGAAATGCGAGGAGGGGGACTTGAACCCCCACGGGTTTTACCCCACTAGCCCCTCAAACTAGCGCGTCTGCCATTTCCGCCATCCTCGCACACGGGGCGCGCCTGGGCGGGAGAAACGTGCCCCGTCTAACAGAGCGGCCGGAGGCTGTCGAGCCGTCGCGACTACTGCGCCGGCGCCGGCGCGCCCGCGGGTGCCGACTCGACCGGCGCCTCCGCGGGAGGAACCGGTGGCGTCGCCTCGGCCTCGGCGGGCGCTGCGGGCGGTGGCGCGGGTTCGGTCTCGGCGGCAGGCACGGGGAGGCGGTTCAGCAGATTCGACGTCGCCGTGCGGCTCGCGCCGTAGGTCAGGATGAGCGACGTCGCCATGAAGGCGATCGCCATGCCGGTCGTGAGCTTGGTCAAGAAGTTGCCGGCGCCGCCGGAGCCGAAGAGCGTCTGGCTGCCGCCCCCGAACACGGCGCCCATGTCGGCGCCCTTCCCGGTCTGGAGGAGCACGACGACGATCAGGAAGAGGCAGGCGAGCACGTGAATGACCGGCACGACGTACTGGATCAGCACCACGCTCATCGAACGTCCTCCTCCATCATTGATACTGGACGATGCGGGTGAAGGCTGTGGCATCGAGGCTCGCGCCGCCGACGAGCGCGCCATCGATGTCGGGCTCCGCCATGAGGGCATCGATATTATCAGGCTTCACGCTGCCGCCGTAGAGGAGGCGGATGCGCTCCGCCGTCGCCGCCGAGGCGCGGCTGCCGATCTGGCGGCGGATGGCATCGTGGACCTCCTGCGCCTGTCCGGGCGTGGCGGTGCGGCCGGTGCCGATCGCCCACACCGGCTCGTAGGCGATGACGCAAGTGGCGAGCTGCTCGGGGCGGACGTCGGCGAAGGCCGTGTCGACCTGCCGGGCAACGACGGCGCCGGTCGCTTCCGCCTCGCGCTCCTCGAGCGTCTCGCCGACGCAGACGATCGGGACGAGTCCCCCGGCCAGCACGGCGTGGACGCGGCGGTTGACGGTCTCGTTCGTGTCGCCGAAGTGCTGCCGGCGCTCGGAGTGGCCGACGATGACGTACGTGCACCCGGTCTCGCGCAGCATCGCGACCGAGATCTCGCCCGTGTAGGCTCCCTGCGGCTCCCAGTGGCAGTGCTGGGCGGCGAGCTTGATGCTCGTCCCGTTGACCGCCTGCGCCACCGCGTCGAGGGCCGCCGTGCATCTTCCAGTTGCCGGCGATCAACGGTGTGCGGCTCATGGCGCCTTCTCCATCGGCTCGGTCGCCTCCTCCTCAAGCGCGCGGAGTCCGGGCAGCTCCCGCCCCTCGAGGAACTCGAGCGACGCGCCGCCGCCGGTCGACACGTGGCTCACCGCTTCGAGCTTCCCGGCCCGTCGGAGGGCGGCGACCGAGTCACCGCCCCCGACGACCGTCGTGCCCCTGCACGCCGCCATTCCCTCGGCCACGGCGAGCGTGCCGCGGCTGAACGGTTCGATCTCGAAGATTCCCATCGGTCCATTCCAGAAGACCGTCCGCGCCTGCTCGATCTCGTGACGGAAAGCATCCGCCGTCTTCGGGCCGA
>VBLA01000533.1 GCA_005879245.1 Deltaproteobacteria bacterium | reverse complement strand
CCCTGATCCGGCGCTGCAACCTCCGTGCCGGCGATCGACCGCGGCGGCGGGTGGACACGCCAGAGCCCAGCGCGCCGTTTTCCCGACACACCGCCATGGCGATGACCCTCGAGGGACCGTTCCGCCGCCGGCGCGCGCGGGGGTCCGCGGCATGGGCCTTGCTCCTTCCGAACGACATGCGGTGGGCGATGGTCGCTGGGATTCTCGCACTGGCCGGGCGGGCGGTGTCCGCCGCATATCTGGTCGAGCTCAACCCCGGCGACCGGATGACGGTCGACAGCTACTGGGTCGATGGGGACCGCATGCATCTGGTTCGTGGAGGCGTGGACCTCATCGTGCCGCGGGCCCGCGTCCGGAGCCTCCACCAGGTCGAGGGGTCTTCCGAGCCGCCTCCCAGCGGGCGGGGCGTGTCGATCAGCCCGCCGTCATCGAGCCGCGAGGCGAGCCGCGAGGAGCTCGAGGCTCGCGAAGCCAAGATGGCGCGTCATCTCCTCCGCGTTCAGCAGGAGCGCTTCGAGGCCCGGGCCCGCGGTGAGTCCGCCGATCATCTCGATCACCTCGACAAGGAGTTCCGGCGGGTACAGCAGCGTCGTATCGACGCCCTCGGCGCCCTCGATCACCCCGAGCCCGCGAAGTAGAGGAAGCTCGACCGCTCGCCGGCCGACCCGTACTGGTCGGCTACGGCACGTCGGTCGGGCACGGCCAGTCGGCTCCGGCGTTGCGCCGGAACTGGAGGCAGAGGATCTCGTTCACGATCGTGTCGGCGCTCGTGTCGACGCAGGTGATCAGGTCATCGAGCGTGGCGAGCGCGGTCGTGCAGGTGTCGCTCTCCGGACAGACCTCCCACCACGTGACCGGCTTGTTCGGCCCCGGTACGGGGGAGCACTTGAGCATCATCGGGTCGCAGGTCTTCCCCTCCGTCACCGTCCCCATGATGTTCGTGCAGTCGGTGCGGGTCGTCACCACCGTGCAGTCTTGCCCCGTCCCGGTCACGCAGCAGAAGGGCGGGCTCGCCATGGGGACGCGATTGCCGCACTTCCGCTTGATCAGCGCATCCTTCGCGTCCGCCGCCCGGCCGAGCTGGACGCTCACGGTCGGATCGACGATGCAGGCCGCCTGGGTCCCTCCGGCGAGCGCACATTTCTCCAGGACCTTCTCCCGCTTGAGGAGATACTTGACCCCGGCCTTTGCGATCCCCACTTGACAGTCGTTCTCCCCGACTCGGCGACCTCCGCCCCCTTCCAGCATTCAAGGCACTGGGCGAACTGCTCGGGCGTCGTCACGGGGAGCGCCGCGCAGCCCGCCTCGACCCCGCTCGCCGCCGCCTCGAAGCTGCAGTTGCCCGGGAACTCCAGGCTCGCCGCGTCGGCCAGCGAACACGCGGCCGCGATGGCCGTGGTCGCATTGCCCTGCGCGGTCTGGATCTTGAGCTGGGCCGTCGCGTCCGGGCAGCAATCCGTGGTGCAACCGGTGATCTTGCCGATGTTCTCGAGGCGCAGGCATTTCACATGCGCCTTCAGGGAGAGCTTCTTGAATTTCTGGAGCTGGACGGAGATCGCCGTCTGACAGGTCGCCGGATCAGCCTGGGCGGGTCCGGGGGCCGCAGCGGCACACGCCAGGACAGCCGCGGAGGCTGCCACCAGGGACCTCAACGGCAGGCGCTCCATGGGATCTCCTCCTATTTTTCTGCGTTCTGGGCTCCCTTAAACGCCCGCGGCGCGCACGCCGTCAAGGGGCCATTGCTCGTGACGATCGTCTAGGGGGAAGATGGGACTTTGCAGCAGCGACGCGGATTGCGCGTCGAGCAGCTGCTGCGAGGCCGTCGGCGTCTGCGGCTGACGCTAGCCGTCTCGAAGAACGGTCGCGGTATCCGTCCCGTTGGGAGGGTTGGGTCGCCCCGGTTCGCGGGGTCCCGCCGCCGTCGGCCGGAGGCGGGCAACCGTACGAGCGACGCGCTGGCTCACCGTGCTACCAGCCTGATGCCGTCGAGGACTGCCGCGGCCCCGAAGAAGGTAACGAGGACGAACAATCCGACTGCGGCTAGGACGACCACGAGCACCTCCGCGAGCCGAAGACCATCCGCCAGAATCTTCGTGCGACGCGCCATCGCAAATCGCGTACGACGGCAGCAGCGCAGTCGTCAAGTGAAATCCGACTCGAGGGCTCGGACGTCTTTGCGGACGGGCAGTTGGGTCAGTTCCGACCGACGCGTCGTCTCGAACATGCGGCGCCACGGACCTGCTGGGCGACCTGTGTGACGACGGCTCCCCCCGTCAAGGCCTGCCGTCTTGCGCCGGGACCCGAGGCAGCAGCGGGCGCGAAAACTCTTGGCGCGGTGTAACTGGGGACGGACCCCCGGGATACTACGGACAGCCGCCGGATCCGGACGGGACCTCCGAGCAGTCGACCAGCGAGGTCACCCTAATGGGTGCGGGCAGCGCGGCGCCTCCGCTCACCTGGTTCGCGAGCGCGAGGGCCTGCGTGCTGTAGTAGGCGATCGAGCTGCCCGACACGGTGAGGTTCAGGTCCTCGGTCCAGATCGAGCCATAGATCGTGGCGTTGCCCGTGAGTTCGGTGACCTTCGTCGTCCCGCGGACGAGGATGAGCCCCTTGAAATCGAAGTTGCCTTCGATGGTGAGGTCGCCCTCGACGATCAGGATGCCAGCGCCGCTGGCGTTGCCGTTCGCCTGGATGGTGAGACTGCCGCCGGTGAAGTGCGTGATCTGTGGCGCCGCCGTCGTGCCGATGGTCGCATTGCCGTTGATCTGGGTCGTGTTGTTGTCCGGGGGCCGCGGCCGCGCCAGGAGGTCGTTGATCATCTGGTTAAGCAGGGTGGTGCTGGGAGCAGCGGGGGAGGTCTTCACGCTCGGCACGATGGGCGGTCCGTTCGAGTAGCCGTACCCCGTCACGTTGTCTTTCTGTCCCGTGGAGAGGCTGTTGAGGGTCTCCTGCGTGTTGGTGTCGTTTCGGGTCGAGATGCCCGGGACGGGTGCCCCGGGCCCGGCACCCCCGGTGTAGTTGTGATCGTTCCCGTCCACCAGGAAGTTGTTGCCGTTGAAGGTTGCGTTGGTTGAGGCGTCGGAGGCGAGGTAGATCGCGCCCGGCGAGGTGGAGGGAATGTTCGAGCGGACGACGTTGGCCACCACGACATTCTTGACGCTCTCAATTCCGGTGCCCGTCGCGATCAGCTGCCCGGCGTTGGCCGTGTTGCCGGGCGTGGCGATCGGGGTCACCACGTAGCTGAAGCCGGAGAGCGGGGCGAAGCCATGCGTGCTTGGGCCCCACAAGAGCCCCCACTGATTCACGACATCGTTCCGTCGCGGCCGCGAGGAGGAGCGTCATCATGGCAAGGAGCGCCATGACCAGCGCGATCCCTTCTCCGCCTCGGCGTCCGGCGGTGCGTCTAGCTGTTCGAGCCCGCATCATCCTCTCCCTTTTCTAGAAGTTGCTGAGCGAGCGGTTGCGGATCGCCACCTCGCACTCCGCCATCGAGGGGATGGGAGTCGAGTTGTTCGGGTCCGGATTCGTCAGGTTCGCCCGGACCGTGATGCGCACCTTGGTCACGCAATCGCGCTGGCTCGAGGTCAGCGACGGTGGTGTGCCGGTTGGGATGAGCTCGACGGGAGGGTTGCTGCCGTCGAAGTAGCGGAAGTTGAGGCCTCCGGCGGGCACGCCGGTGACGATTGTGACCGGGAGCGCGCTGCCATCGATGCGGCGGAGGGCGCTACCGAGGACGTCGTAGACGAGGTCCTCTCCCGGCGAGATGAGCGAGCCGTCGCCGGTCAGGTCCTGCTTGAAGTGGAGCTTCGATGGCGTCGCCTCGACGATCCCCTGCTTCACGCCCGGGCAGCTCGGCCCGGGCGAGGTCGTGAGGGCAGTCCCGGGGTCGTAGGTCGCCATGCGGAGCTCCCGGGTCATCAGGTCGATGACCGTGCGCGTGACGTTTTGGCTCTCCGAGTAGACGTTCTGGGCCGCGAAGGCCATCGTCTGCGCCCGCTGCACGGAGTAGATCGCGGTCATGAGCATCATCGTCAGCGCGGTGCCGGCGAGCACCTCGGCGGTCGAGAAACCCCGGGACCTTTGGCGACTGCGGGCCATGCGACACCTCATGAGCAGGGGATCGTGCTGCAGCGCACGTAGGCAGCCACGCGCGTGGTGTGCGATTTGGAGTCCGTCCACGAGACGCTGACCGTGACGGACTTGAGCCCGAAGCGCGGGGTGTCCTTCTGCGACACCGTCCAGCTCCGGCTGTAGACGCCCCCGGTGGTGCCGTCGGCCTTGAGGGGGTTCGCGATGTCGTAGAAGAGCCCCGGGGCGGCGAGCCCGGCTGCCCCGAGCGGCATGCTCCGCAGCTGCTCGAGCTTCTGGAGGGCGAGGGCGGTGGCGGCGGCGGTCGAATCGGCGCTCTTCAGATTGCGCGTGAGCGACGTCGAGTTGCCCGCGAAGGCGAGGAGCGCGAGGGAGACGAAGGCCGTCGCGGCGAGCGCTTCCAGGAGGGAAATGCCGCGGGTCGCCCGCCCCCTAGTTGATCGTTGTCCGACCGAGCACATTGATGGTCACCGTCTTTGTTCCCGCTCCGGTCACCGTGACCGGAACATTGGTATTGGCTGCGAGCATCCCGCGCGTGTCGAAGATCGGATTGCCGGGGTTGACGGTCCCGAGCACCGCGCCGTGCGGGAGCTTCTGGGTCGCGCCGTCCGCGACGAAGCTGCTGGGCGCCTCTTCCCGCTCGAGCACGTAGCTTCCCGCCGACGCATTGAAGTTGACCCGGAAGCGTTTGTTGCGGGCGATGGCGCGCTGGCGCGCGAGCTCGAGGTCTCCGACGATCCGACTCATGCCGTCGAAAGCAACGGGGGTGCCACCGCCCAGCGCTACGGCGGGCCGACGAGTGGTGGGCCGTGCTGTGCGGGGCGCGCGTCGCGTTGGTGGCGGTCCGCCGCAAGCACGCGGCGCGCCTGCGATGCCGGACGCCACGTCGCGCGCGGACCACCTTCCCGCCGCCGGCCCAGGTGCGCTAGGCTCTCGCGCAGAGCTCAGGAGGGCACTATGCCGCTGACGGTCAAGCGCATCACTCTCTGGCGGAAGGAAGTCGAGAACCGACCCGGCGTGCTGGCGGAGATCCTCGAGCCGCTCGCGCAGGCGGGAGCCGACCTGCGGCTCGTGATGGGATACCGGTTTCCGCAGGACCCGGCCCGCTCGGCGATCGAGCTCTATCCGGTCGCCGGGAAGCGCCAGACGACGGCCGCACAGCAGGCCGGGCTCGCGCCCTCGGACATCCCCTGCCTGCTGGTCGAGGGCGACAACCAGCCGGGGTTCGGCGCGCGGCTCGGAGCGGCGCTCGCCGCCGCGGGCATCAACATCACCTTCCTCATGGCGCAGGTGATCGGGCGGAAGGCGATGACGGCGATCGGCTTCGCGGACGACGCGGCCGCCACTGCAGCCACCAAGGTGATCAAGGGCCTGGGGCGTCCCGCCCGGACCCGAGGCCCGGCCCGCAAGCGCGACCGCTAGGGTCGGGCCCCGACGAGCCGGTCGAGGTGCCGGTACGCGTCCTCGGCCCCGAGTGTGGGAAGGGAGACGACGACCCGGTCGGCGCCCTGCTCGGCGTACCCTTGGAGGAGCTCACGCGGGGGTAGCATGTCGAGCGCCGGCTCTTCCATCCCCGGCGGCGCGCCGATCATGACGGTCAGGGAGATGCGCCGCGGGTCGCGGCCCCGCTCGAGCGCCAGACGATCGAGTTCCCGCCGCGCACCCGCCATGTCATCGGGTGAAATCCCGATCGGCATCCAGCCATCGCCCCACGCGGCGACCCGCTTGAGAGCGTTCGGGCCCATGCCGCCGAGGATGACGGGCGGCGTGGGGCGCTGCACGGGTCGCGGCCGGCAGAGGACCGGCGGGAAGCGGACCCACTGTCCCTCGAAGGCGGGCCGATCCTCGGTCCAGAGCTTCCGCATCGCCGCCACCGCCTCGCGCATGAACGCAAAGCGATACGGGAAGTGCGGTGTGAAGAGGTCCATCTCCTCTCTCAGCCAGCCGGCACCGATGCCGAAGAGGAACCGGCCGCCCGACAGCCAGTCGAGGGTTGCCACCTGATGTGCGGTGAGGAGCGGATCGCGCTCCGGCACGAGACAGATTCCCGTTCCGACCCGGAGCCGCCGCGTGACCGCCGCCGCAGCGGTGAGTATGGCGAAGCAGTCGGGGAGCTCCGTGTAGGCGCGGGGGAGCTTGCCATCCGCGGAGAGCGGATAGCGTGTCTCGTGCTCCACGGGTACGACCGGGTGCTCGGGCACCCAGAGCGACTCGAGGCCCCGCTCTTCGCACGCGCGGGCCAGGTCGGTGACCGGTAGCGCCCGCTCGGTCACGAACATGAGGATGCCGAGGTCCATGCGTGCAGCCTCTCAGTCCTTCGGCATCAACGACTTCGCCTTCTTGAAATGCTCGAGGCCCTCCTCCTGCAGCCCGTCCCGGAGCGCCTTGTCGCCCGCGTCGTACTCCTCCTTCGCCTCGCCGAGATCCTTCCCCTCGGCTTGCGCTTTCTTGATCTTCGGCAGGAGCTCCTTCTTGAGCTCGGTCGCGGTCTGGGCCCAGCCGGGCGCTGCCACAGCAAGGGTGAGCGCCACGAGCGAGACGTGGAGCAGATGTCGCATGAGCCACCTCCAGGGAGCGGGGATCCGAATGTCCCCGCGTTCTTAACCGGGTGTAATTGCTCTGGTCAATCCGGGGGTTCCTGCTCGCCGAGGTTTCGGTACTGGCCCTGGAAGAAGATGAGCGGGTGTCCGCCGCGCACCTCCGCGTGCTCGACCGTGCCGATGTGGATCACGTGATCGCCCCCCTCGTGGGTCTCGATGATGCGGCACTCGACGTGGCCGAGGGTGCCGTCGAGGATCGGGGTGCCGAGCCGGCCGAGGTGGTACGCGACGCCCGCGAACTTCTCGCCGCCCGACTTCGCGAAGCGGGTCGAGAGCGCCTCCTGATCCGCGGCGAGGATGTTCACGATGAAGCACTTCGAGTCGAAGAAGTGCGCAT
>VBLA01000524.1 GCA_005879245.1 Deltaproteobacteria bacterium | reverse complement strand
CGTGGCGACCGACATCGCGGCGCGCGGCATCGACGTCGAGGCACTGAGCCACGTCGTCAACTTCGACGTCCCCAACGTGCCCGAGGACTACATCCACCGCGTCGGGCGAACCGCGCGGGCGGAGTTGACCGGTGACGCGTTCACCTTCGTGGCGCCGGAGGAGGAAGGTGAGCTGCGGGCGATCGAGCGGACCATCGGCAAGCAGCTGCCGCGCGTCACGCTACCCGGCTTCGACTACACGAAGCGGCCAGCCGAGCGGTTCGAGGTGCCGATCGGCGAGCGCATCGCCACCATCCGCGCCCGGAAGGCGGAGGAGCGGGCACGCGCGCGGGCCAAGGCCGAGCGACGCGCGCAGCAGACCCCCGCGCCGCCGGCGCGCGCGGACGGGACGCCGAGGCCAGCGTCCCCCGGCGGGACCCCTCGCCATCGCCGGCGGTTCGGCCCCAAGCGCTGAGGGGCCGGATCGCGATGCTCATGGGACGAGGGAGCGGAGGACGGCCGCCACGGCGTCCTTGTGGTCGGCCAGGATGAGCTTCACCGCCGTATCGCGGCGGTACACGACCTTCCCGAGCGTCCCGCTGTCGACCTCGAGCAGGCAGCCGAGGACCCGCGTCGCGTGGGTCGCGAGGCAGCGTTCCACCTGGCGATAGAAGCGCTCGGCGCCATCGCTGGCCACCAGGCAGAGTCGGGAGATGCGCTCCCCCGACTGGCGCCCCGTCTGCCGCCCGACGGCCACCAACCCCTGACGCTCCGCTGCGAGGGCCTCGACGGCGGCCTCGAGTCCACGCCGGAGCTGGCCGCGGCCAAGGACGGCCCTCAGCTCGGCGCCAAGGGCGTCGGTGAGCGCGAGCACCGGTACCTCGAGGGCACCGTCTCGCCAGAGCCTCCGAGTCCGCGCTGCCAGCACACCCCGGATCGCCGCGCAGCGAGCGTCCAGCTCGATCTGCCGTGGAAGCCGTAGGTCCTGCACGTCTCCCTGTACCATCCTTAAGTCCGTTCTTTTGACATGGAGTCCGATATCCGGTCAGCTGCGCCGGTGACGTCGTCGCGCGGAGTGGGCCGGTTCACCCGTGGGCTGGGTGGACTCTATCTCCGGCTCTCGGGCTGGCGCGTCGAGGGCCGCTTCCCCGACGCTGCCAAGGCGGTCGTGATCGCCGCACCTCACACCTCGAACTGGGACCTGCCGCTCATGCTGGCGGTCGCGTACGTGCTCGGCATCCGGCCTGCCTGGCTCGGCAAGCGGGAGCTGTTCCGCTGGCCGTTCGGATGGTTGATGCGCCGGCTCGGCGGCCTGCCGGTCGACCGGGGGGCGCGCCAGAACCTCGTGCAGCAGGCCGTCGATCGCTTCGACGCCGTCGACCGGCTCCACCTGGTGATCCCGCCGTCGGGGACGCGCAGCCGCGCGACGCACTGGAGGTCGGGCTTCTACCACATCGCGCGCGGTGCGCGGGTACCGATCGTCTGCGGGTTTCTCGACTACCGGCGCAAGGTCGGAGGGATCGGGCCGGCGCTGACGCCGTCCGGGGACCTCGCTGCCGACATGTCGCCGGCAAGTTCCCGGCGTTGACGACACCCGTTCGACTCCTCGAGGAAGACCAGTCCGTGCCGGCTGCCTAAGGGGTCGGTCGGGTCTTCCACATCGTGTCGGCCACCCCCGGACCGTCTCGTCCTCAAACGCTAGCTACCCGGGTCACCGGTCGTGCAGCAGCCCGGACAGTCGGTCCGTGAGCCGCACCATGACGTCGCATTCGGACGGTGGAGGCCTTCCGTACTTCGTCTTATCTTCGCTTCCCTGAACCGCGGCCGCGCGTCACAAAGCGGCATCTTGTCGACCGCGTTGTCTCGACTCGAGGTCCGGATCATGCGATGCAGTAACCCGTGTCGGCGTTGACCGATCCGCTCGCGCTCTTCCCGAAACTCCCCCCCTGCCCCACCTGCGGCGTGGGTGTGTTCCTGCCCTTCTCCGATTACGGCCCCGAAGGGGGCGCTGCGATCGTCTTCAAAGCCTGGGCATGTTCCAACCCGGCGTGCGGATTCTGCCTCAGGATCGACAAGGGCGGAGTGACCTACGGCCGACGGCTCAGGCAGGGTGAACGGTAGGCCCTACCCCGCTCCCGGCTTGCACCCCCGCGCGTCGCGAGCAGCGGACGCGACGGTGCAGGCGGCCGGCGCAGCAGTTTTTCCCGTTTTTCCCGGTTGAGTCGACAGCTGGCGCTTGCCTTTCTCGCTTCCGCAACCTATGGGGTGGCGCCGACACTCCCTGGAGGAAGAGGAGGAGTTCAGGATGGCGACCAAAGTGGTGAAGAAGGCGACAGCGCGGCCCGTCTCGAAGCTCGACATGAGCAAGTCGGTGAAGGTGAGCAGCTCGGCAAAGCCTCGCAGCAAAGGCGATGTCTTCGGCACCATCGCCCAGCACGTCGGCATCCATCGTCGCGATGTCGCCGCCGTGTTTCACGTCATGGGCTCGCTGATCAAGGCCGACCTCGCCAAGGGCGGCTCCGGTGTGTTCAAGGTGCCGGGCCTGATGCGCATCACGGTGAAGCGGAAGCCGGCGACCAAGGCGCACATGGGCATCAACCCGTTCACCAAGGAGCAGGTGATGTTCAAGGCCAAGCCGGCGCGCAACGTCGTCCGGGTTCGTCCCCTTCAGGGGCTCAAGGCGATGGTCTGACCGTCACGGACACCGCCTGATCCGACACCCGTCGTCGTGGTCCGGGTGTCGGGTCACTGGCTTCTCAAGACGACCCCTGCGCGCACGCGACGGTCGAATCTTCCCTGATCCACCACCACCCGTCCGTTCAGGACGACGGTCTCGATGCCGCTCGGCCGCGTGCTCGGCGTGCCCTCGGGCCAGCGATCCCCCACGGCGTCGGGGTCGAATACCACCAGATCGGCGGCGAGACCGCGCGCGATACGGCCGCGACCGCGGAGATTCATGCGCTCCGCGTTGAAGCCGGTCATCCGGCGCACGGCCTCGGGCAGGGTCAGCAGCTTGAGGTCGCGCACGTAGCGGCCGAGCAGGCGCGGGAAGGTGCCGTAGGAGGCGGGGTTGTCGACGCCGTTGCCGGTCAGGATGGTGTCGGTCTCGAAGCAGCAGGCGCCGTGCCGTAGCACCTTCCGCAGGCTCCCCTCCTCGGCGTCGCGGCCCGAGTAGTTCCAGTTCATGATGCGCGTCTGGCTGCCCAGCTCTCCGACCAGGTCGAGGTAGGTCTCGGTCGGCTCCTGCCGCCGCGCGCGTGCGATGTCGGCGATGGTCTGGCCCTCGTAGTGCGCCAGCTCGCGACGGGGCACCCAGAGGATCTGGGTATCCTCCCAGCGCATGCCGAGCGACGGCAGCACCCGGTCGAGCGTACCGGCGACCCGCTGGCGCTGCGCGGGGTCGGTGACCACGCGACGGAGCTGGTTCAGCGTCCACGGCGGCATGAACACCACCAACGTGGTGTTGCCGCCGACATACGGAAAAGCGTCGCAGGCGATGTCGACGCCCTCGGCGCGCAGGTGATCGAGGTGCTCGAGCGTGCGGTCGGTGGTCGGCCAGGTGCGGTCGCCGACGAAGATCAGGTGCGAGTGCTGCACCTTGACACCGTGCGCGCGCCATACCGCTGCGGTCTCGTCGAGCGCCAGCAGGTTGGTCGGTGACTGGCCGAGCGCGATGTAGCTGCGCGCGTGCGAGGTGTAGACGCCGCCGCGTTCCTTCAGCGGGGCGGTG
>VBLA01000178.1 GCA_005879245.1 Deltaproteobacteria bacterium | reverse complement strand
ACTTCCTTCTGGCTGTTCTCGGTCGTTTCACCCCCGAAGAGGAGGGTCCTCGTCTCGTTGCCGTCCTTGCCGGTCCGGAGGGTGACCGTGAGGCGCGGCTTCCCCAGGCCGTACTTCCCCAAGTCCGTGGGCGCGTCGTCCGGAAAGTCGACCGCCCGGGCGGCGCGGAGGGAGGCGAGATAGGAGCGCACCTCGGTGGAATCGGCCGGACGGTCACCCGGCTCGATTGCCCAGGCGTCCTTGTCCTTGCGGACGAGGACGGTCGTCGGGCCGTCCTCCGGCGCGATCTCGACGCGGCTCACGTCATCGTCCTGGAAGGCGAGGAGCTGCTTGTCGCGCAGGTCCTTCACCTGCTTGGCGAGGCCGAAGTGGAGCGTCGAGCCGGTCAAGTAGATCTTCGGCTCGTCGTCCTTGCGGGCGTAGGTCTTGCCGCCGATCGTCGTGTTCTTGCCGACCGCCAGCGGCGGGGTCTGGGAGCCGTCCTTGAGGGTCAGGGTGACGGTGGGCTCGGGCTTGTCGAGGCCGAAGCTCGCGAGGTCCTGCGGCACCTCGTCGATCGTCTTCTGCACCTCGGCGTCGGCAATCGTGTTCACGAGGCTCTTGACGGCGGCGCCGTCGGCCGGTGCGGTGAGCGGCTTTACGAGCCGCCAGCCCTGGTCGTCCTTGCGGAGGTCGATCTGTCGATCCGGGAAGACTAGGCTGATGCCGGTGACCGCGTCCTTGTCGAGCGGGACGAGCTTGTCCTTCTTCCCCTCCTTCTGCGCCTGGGGGAGCTCGTAGACGTAGAGGTAGGTCCCGAGCGCCGCGACGAGGACGAGGAGGGCGAGAATCTTCCGGAAGCTCACCGGGACTTCCGCCGCCACCAGACCGTGATGCCAGTCGCGATGAGCAGCTGCGGGACGATCAGCACGGAGAGATAGAAGACCTGCAGGGCCTGCACGCTGGTCAGCTCCGCCCGCGAGGCGCGCACGCTGCGGCTGCGGATCGAGACCAGCTCCTCCTGCCCGACGAGCCACCCGACGGCGTTCAGGAAGAGATCGCTGTTGAGCCGCGACTGCGAGAGCTCCTGGTTGTCGGCGAACATCACCGAGCCGAAGACGACGAGTCGCGCCTGGTCAGGTGCCGTCTTGCCCTCCGCCGCGGGCGGTGGCGTGATGCCCAGGTCTTGCAGCTTCGCGGTCACCGCGACCGCCACGTTGAGCGGCCCCTTCTTGTCCTTCTCGTCGAGGCTCGCGGTGCCCTTGGCGAATACCGCGTCGACGTCCGTCTCGGCCCAGCTCGAGGAGCTCGTCTTCACGAGGGCCGTGGCTTCGAGGCCCTTCTTGCCGGCCGCATCGGGATCGACGGTCCGCGTCTGCGGATAGACGGTGTAGTCGCGGAAGTTCTGCGTGATGGCGTGGGTGCCGTAGCTCTTGGTGATCGGCACGATCCCCAGACGGGGCCCCTCGAAGAGACGGACCTCCCGGTCGATCACGATGTCGTTCCCGAGCCGCACGCCCCATTTCTCGAGGAGCTTCGGCAGCTTCTCGTCGCCCTGGCGCGGCCCGACCAGGGCGAGCACGTGGCCGCCTCGTCGGAGGTAGGCGTCGAGCGTCTCCACCTCGTGGTCGGTGAGCGGTCGCTCGGGGCCGGCGATCACCAGTACGCTGGCGTCGTCGGGCACCTGCTCCGCGGCCGGCAGGAGCAGCGTCTTCACCTCGTAGTTCTCCTGCTCGAGTCCGAGCCTGGCGCTGGAGTAGCCCCGCGGGTCCTGCGAATTCTGTGTATCGCCCTCCCCGTTGCCCTCGGCGAAGTACACGGTCTTCTTCGCGGCGCCCGAGACCCGGATGACGCCGTTCGTGATCGTCTCCTCGGCGGGGTTCGTCACCACGAACGACTCGTTGCCGTACTGCAGGTGGACGCTGCGGGCCGTCGTGATCTTCATCTGGTCGACCAGCGCCGGCTCCTTGTCGGGATCGACCATGCGGAACTTCACGTGTGCCGGGGCGGCGTAGCGGTAGCTGTCGAGGAGGCTCTCGAGCTGCGGATCCTGCCCGCCCTCGACGAAGGCGGTCATGTCGAACTCCTGGGTGAGGGCGCCGACGACCTTCTGCGACTGGGGTGCGAGGGTGTAGATCCCCGCCTCGGTCACGTCCCAGCGGTGGTGATGGCGGGTGGCCAGGTAGTTGCCGCCGCCCACGAGCGCGACGAAGAGCAGCGTGTAGACCGTGGCTCCCGCCCCGTAGCGCGTGGAGCGCTGCCCGAGGAGGTTCCGGAAGTCCTCGAAGCCGAGCGCCAGGTAGGCGAGCACCAGCGTACCCCCCGCGACCAGGTTGAGGAGCACGTACGCGTCGCCCACGCCGACGAGCGCGGCGCCCGCGAAGCCGAAGGCGAGGAAGAGCAGGCCGAGGAGCCCGAAGAGCGAGGCAGAGCGCGCCATGGTCTACCGCCAGCGCACGGACTCGACCGAGCGCTGGGTGAGGAAGAGCCCGACCACGACGAGCGTGACGAAGTAGACCAGGTCCCTCGTGTCGACGATCCCCTTGGTCAGCTCCTGGAAGTGGTCGGTGATGGAGACGTAGCGGATCAGGTTCCCGCTCACCCCCTGCACCGTCTCGCCGAGCCAGCCGATCGTGTAGAGCACGAGGAGCGCGAAGAGCGCGCCGACGTAGCCGATCACCACGTTGTCGGTGAAGGAGGAGATGAGCGTGCCGAGCGCGAGGAAGACGGTGGCCATGAGTGCGAGCCCGAGGTAGCCGACGAGCATCATCGGCAGCTCCGGGTTCCCGTAGGCGCGAAGCAGGACGCCGAAGAGCCCGGAGAGGGCGACCATGAGGAGCACGAGGACGAGACCGCCCAGGAACTTCCCGAGCACGATCTCGCCCACACGGATCGGGGAGGTGAGCAGCAGCTCGTAGGTGCCGGAGCGCTTCTCCTCCGGGAACATCCGCATGGTGATCGCCGGTACGATGAAGATGAGCAGCACCGCGAGATTGTGGAGGAGGGGTGCGATCACCATCTGGTTCAGGTTGAAGCGCGACAGCATCTCGGGGTTCCGCATCATGCTGTAGATCTGCAGCGTCTGGTTGAAGGCGAGGAGGAGCGCGTAGAAGAAGTAGCCCGCGAGCGCGAGGTACGACGCGAGCAGCACGTAGGCGACGGGCGACGTGAAATAGGACCGGAGTTCCTTGCCCGCGATGGTGAAGACGTTGCGCATCGGGCGCCGCCTCCTAGCTCTCGGCCGCCGCGCTGGCGCGCGACCCGTCCCCCGAGTCGCGGGTGATCGCCTCGATGAAGACGTCCTCGAGCGTCCGGTCGCGCGTCAGGTTCGCGACCTGGTCCTCGATCACGATGTGCCCCTCGTTGATGATGACCACCTTGTCACAGACCTGCGACACCTCGGGGAGGATGTGCGTCGAGAGGATCACCGTGCGCTTGCCGCCGAGGGTCCTGATGAGGCTCCGGATCTCGATGATCTGTCGCGGATCGAGGCCGATGGTGGGCTCGTCGAGGATGAGGACGGGCGGGTCGTGGATCAGGGCCTGCGCGAGCCCGACCCGCTGCCGGTATCCTTTGGAGAGGTGGCCGAGCAGGCGATCGCGCACCTGTCGCAGGCCACAGGTGTCGAGGACGCGCTCGAGCGCGACTGCGACGTCCCCCCGTCGCAGCCCCTTCAGCTTCGCGACGAAGCGGAGATAGCTCGGCACGCTCATGTCGTTGTAGAGGGGCGGATTCTCGGGAAGATACCCGATCCGACGCCGCACCTCGGCCGACTGCTCGAAGACGTCGAAGCCGTCGACTCGCACCGTGCCCGTGGTCGCCGGCAGGAAGCCGGTGATGATCCGCATGGTCGTCGTCTTTCCGGCGCCGTTGGGGCCGAGGAAGCCGAGGATCTGCCCGGGAGCGGCCGTGAAGGAGACGTCGCGGATGGCAGCAAGCTCGCCGTAGCGCTTGGTCAAGCTCGCGACTTCGATCATCGAGTCGGTTTGGACGCGCGTGCTGCGGGAAAATTCGAGGGGGCTATGTAACGGCCGTCCCCCTCGAAGTCAAGTTGAGGCCGCCCCGTCTGCCATGAGAGCGCGTGAGTTCGTGGTCCCGTGCCGCGGGGGCGTGGCATCGTGCCACGCCACCGTACGTGGCTGAACGGTCCCCCCGGGGAGGGTGCCAGCGGATCCGGGCGGCAGCCGCCGCTCGTCTCCGCCAGCATCGCCCGGCCTCGCGGGCGTGGGCCGGGGAAGTAGGCGCGACGGCGAACGCTACCTCAGAGTCGTGGATGTGGTGCTCGTCGAGGTCGACGTCGTGTTCGTCGAGCTCGTGCTGACCGAGGTGCTCGTCGTGGTGACTTCGCAGGCGACCGCCTGGTCGAGCTCCGCCGCGCAATCTCCGCACGCGTCGCAGAGTTTGCGGTAGGGGGCAGATTGAGCGCGGTCGTTGAACGTGCACGCGCCCCGCAAGAGCCCGCAGACGGCGTCGCGGCAGCCGCGCCGGCAGATCTTGAGAGCGATCGAGTCTCCCTGGCACCGGTCGTCGCATTGGCCGTAACACCGCGCGGCGACCTGGAACACGCACTGGCGCTGCGTGTCCTGCGGGCAGCCCCTCACCAGCGCCGCCGGGAGCACGGTGGTGGTGGTCGTTGTCGTGAGGGGTGTCCCGCCGCGACAGCTCTTCCGGCAGTCGCGCCGTGCCTGACTGGCCGCGACGAGGCACGGCAGGCTCACGTCGCAGGCGACCCGGAGCTGGTGGTTGAACCGTCGCTCGCACCGCGCGCGCTGGACCAACCGGGCGGTGCGACAGGCGTCCACGCATTCGTGGGTGAGGGTGCAGCGCCCCGGGAACGGGAGGCAGGCACCCGTGCAGGCTTGAAAGGCGCCCGAGAGGCCTCCGAGGCAGGCCGTACGGGCGTTCACGACATCGCGGGAGCAGATGGGGCATTGGGCCAGCAGCGTATCGAAGTACGTCTGCTGGCACATCGCCCGGCATTGAGCGCCCGCGCCCGCGCGAGCCGTCGATGGCCCGGGCAGGAGGAGCATCAGGACCACGAGCAAGACGTTTTTCGTCACCCCCCACCCCTCCGATCAGAAGAAGCCGAGAAAGCCGTTCGACAGCGCGAGTGTGCCCGCCGCGCCGATCAGCAAACCGCCGTACCAGAGGCCGCCGCGATCGAGCACCACCGCGATGGTCTCCAGCACGATCGCAATCTGGAGCAGGCTCGTGCCGACGGCGAAGCGATGATGTTGCTCGAACCGCTCGGCCGCCTGGCGATTGGCCTCGTCGCGCCGTTCCTCGGCGGCTCGTGCACGCTCTTCGCTGGCGGCGATGTCGTGCCGCGTGTCGGCGTCGGGCAACCCTCCCGGCGTCAGCTCCTGCAGGTGCAGCTTGATCGACTTCGCCTGCCGGTAGGCCCACTCGTCGGAGGCGCGGCTCTGCCAGAGGACGGCCTCGTTCTTCTGGAGGATGCTCTCGGCTGCCGTGCGCTCGGCCTGCAGGCTCGAGATCGACGCGAGCACCGCGAGTACGGCAGCGGTCACCGCCACGCGGGTCGTGAGCCGGCGGGACCCGCCAGGCTCCAGCGTCTCCCGCTCGACCAGCTCCTGCGGCTCGAGTTGCTCGCGTCCCATCGGCCCCAGAGGGTACCGGTCGCGCGCGGCGCCGCCAAGACCACGGTTACGCACGCTCCGATTGGACACGCAGTACCCCCTCTGCTAGCGTCCTCACGCGGCAATGGGATCCGCCGACGGGGTAGCCCGGCCGCGCCTCTACCTGATCGACGGCAGCGGGTACGTCTACCGGGCGTTCCACGCGCTGCCTGGCCTGGGCACCACGCGTGGGCTGCCGACCAATGCAGTCTACGGGTTCACCACCATGCTCGCGAAGCTACTCCGCGAGGAGAGCCCGCAGCACGTCGTGGTCGTCTTCGACGCACCCGGCGAGACCTTCCGCGACGGGCTCTTCGCCAGCTACAAGGCGAACCGCGCGCCCATGCCGGACGAGCTCCGGCCCCAGCTCGGCTACATCCGCAAGGTGGTCGAGGCGCTCCGGCTGCCGACCCTCGAGGTGCCGGGGGTCGAGGCGGACGACGTGATCGGCACGCTCGCCCGGCAGGCAGGCCGCGCCGCCGTCGAGACGGTGCTCGTGACCGGAGACAAGGACCTGATGCAGCTCGTGGACGAGCGAACGATCTGGCTCGACCCGATGCGCGAGCGCCGTTGCGGGGTGGCCGAGGTGCGGGAGCGCTTCGGGGTCGATCCGGCGCTCGTGCCCGATGTGCTCGGGCTCATGGGCGACGCGATCGACAACATCCCGGGCGTGACCGGCATCGGCGAGAAGACGGCGAGCGCGCTCGTCCGCCAGCTCGGCCCGGTCGAAGCGATTCTCGATCACCTGGACGAGGTGGAGCGCTCCGGGGTCCGTGGCGCGAAGAAGATTCGCGAGACGCTCACGCGCGAAGCGGAGACCGCACGACTCTCGAAGGCGCTGGCCACCATCCGCTGCGACGTGCCGATCTGCCTCGACCTCGCGGCGCTGCGCTACCCCGGCCCGGACCCCGACAAGCTCCGCCCGCTCTTCGCCGAGCTCGAGTTCTCCTCCCTGCTCCGCGAGCTCGCTCCCGGGGGTCCGGTGGCCGACGTCGAGTGGACGGCGGTCGATACGCCGGAGGCGATCACGGCCGCGCTCCCCGCGCTCCGCGCCGCCGGCGCGATGTCGGTGGTCGCGACCTTCGACTCCGTGCGGGCGACCGCCGCGCGGTTCGAGACGCTGGCCGTGGGCCCCCCGGGCGGGCCGGTCGCGCTGGTTGCCGCGCCCGAGGAGGCGCTGCCCACGCTCGGGCCGCTCTTCGCGGACCTCGCCGTCGCGAAGGTCGGTGCCGACCTGAAGGCGCTGCGCGTGGCGCTCGGGCGCCGCGGCCTTGCTCTCGCGGGCCCGGCCTTCGATCTGGCGCTCGCCTCGTACTGTCTCAACCCCTCGCGCACCGACCACGGCATCGGCGCGCTCGCGGAGGAGCTGCTCGGCGAGCCGCTCGAGCCCGCCGCGACGCCCGCGGTGGCGGCCTGCCGGGCTGCGCGCGCCGCGCACGCCCTCCGCCCGCTTCTCGACGAGCGCCTCCGCGCGCACGAGATGGATCGTCTCTTCCGCGAGCTCGAGATGCCCCTCGCCGAGGTGCTCGCGGAGATGGAGCTGGCCGGCATCGCGCTCGACGTCCCCGCGCTCGCCCACCTCTCGACCGAGTTCGGGACGGCCCTCGAGCGACTGATGACGGAGATCTACGCGCTCGCGGGCTGCGAGTTCAACATCAGCTCGCCGCCCCAGCTCCGGACGGTGCTCTTCGAGCGCCTCAACATCTCGACGCGCGGGGTCCGGCGCGGGAAGACCGGTCTCTCGACCGATGTCGATGTGCTGAGGCGGCTCGCCGCCGAGCACCCCCTGCCAGCGAAGATCCTCGAGTATCGCGCGCTGGCGAAGCTCAAGTCGACTTACGTCGACGCGCTCCCCGCGCTCGTCGATCCGACCACCCGGCGCCTGCACACGTCGTTCAACCAGACCGTGGCGGCGACGGGCCGCCTGTCGAGCTCGGATCCCAACCTGCAGAACATCCCGATCCGCACCGAGGAGGGGCGCCGCATCCGGGCGGCCTTCATCGCTGCCCCGGGCCATCGGCTTCTCTCCGCGGACTACTCGCAGATCGAGCTTCGGGTGCTGGCGGCGCTGTCGGGCGACCGCCGGCTGGGCGACGCGTTCCGCGCCGACGAGGACATCCACGCGCGCACCGCGGCGGAGGTCTTCGGCGACCGCTCACCCGCCGACGGCCGACGGCTCGCCAAGGTCATCAACTTCGGCATCGTCTACGGCATGGGTCCGGCCCGCGCGGCGCGCGAGCTCGGCGTATCGCTGGTCGCCGGCGGTACCTGCCGGAGCTGAACGCGCGCGATCCGGCCGTCCGCCAGTTCGCGGAGCGGGCCGCGACCAACACGCCGATCCAGGGTTCGGCCGCGGACCTCATCAAGGTCGCCATGCTCGAGGTCCGCCGCCGGCTCCGGGCGGCCGGCCTCAGCGCGCGCGTGCTCCTGCAGGTCCACGACGAGCTCCTGCTCGAGGTGCCGGAGGCCGAGCTCGGCCGGACGCAGGACGCCGTGCGGGAGGCCATGGAGCAGATCGGGGACCTCGGGGTCCCCCTCCGGGTGGACGTCCACGACGGCGCCAACTGGACGGAGGCGCACTGATCGCGGCCACCCTGAATACGGGGCGAGGCGGCGCGTCTCAGACTCGAGCGCGTCGTGGCGCCTAGCGACTGGGACCTCGTCCAGCGAGTCCGGGCGGGCAACCGGGATGCCTTCCGCGAGCTGGTCGAGCGCTACCAGGCGCGCATCGCTGCGCTCGCGCTCGGCATGCTGCGCAACCGCGAGGATGCTTTGGATGTCGTGCAGGAAACCTTCACCAGGGCGTACGAGAGCCTCGACCGCTTCAAGGGCGACGCGACCTTCTACACGTGGGTCTACCGCATCGCCTACAACCTCTGTTTGGATCATCAGCGGCGTGACGCGAAGCGGCGGTCGGTGCCGCTCGAGGTCGACGATCGCGGCGAGGACGCCGCCCTTCCGCTCCCCGATGGGCCGCTGCAGGACCTCCCGTTCGAGCGCACGCGCGACGCCGAGATCGCGGAACGGCTCGGTGCCGCCATGCGTGAGTTGACCCCTGAACACCGCGCCGTCATACTCCTGCGCGAAGTGGACGGGCTCTCCTACGCGGAGATCAGCGCGGTGCTCGACTGTCCGAAGGGCACGGTGATGAGCCGGCTCCACTACGCACGGCGGCGGCTGCAGGAACGTCTGCGGGGACTGCTCTGACACGACCATGACCTGTGCCGAGGCGGAGCAGTTGCTGGACAGCTTCGTTGACGCCGAGCTTCCCGGTTCGATGCTGCTCGAGGTCGCCCGTCACGCGGGGAGTTGTCCGGCGTGCGATCAGGCGGTGCGCGAGATGACGACGCTGCGCGAGTCGGTCGAACGGGTGGTGCGCAGGCAGGTCGAGGGGGTGGACCTCTCGGGCGTGTGGCCAGCCGTCGAGCGGCGGATCGGCCGCTCGGGGACGCGTGGCGTGTGGCGCCACGTTCCCCGGCAGCTTCCGGTGTGGGGCGCGGTCGCCGCCCTGGCGGCCGGAGCGCTCCTCTGGCTCCGCACCCCCCAGCCAGAGACGGTTCGCGTGACTCACGCCCGGCCGAATCAGGCTGTGATCGAGCGGCTGGTGAGCAGCGAGGGGGCCCGGGTTGGCATCATGAAGGACCGGAAGTACGGCACGACCCTCATCATGGTGAGCGCTCCGGGCGAGGACACGGGACAATGAAGCACCAGGCAGCCCGGGTGGTGCTCATCGGGCTGTCGGCGGCGACGGTCGTCCTCCTGGCCATGGCCCCGGTGGCCCACGCCCTGAGTGTCCAGGTGACCACCGTGCAGGCATCGCTCGAGGGTCCCTCGGACGCCCAGCTGTTGCCCTTCCGCCCGCGGCTCCGGCGGCTCGTGGGCTACCGGGCGTTCCGGGTCATCCGGGTGGAGAGCCGCCCCTGCATCTGGCGGACTCAAGAGGCCTTCGTCATTCCCGGCGGCCGGTTGCTGCACGTCCTGCCGAAGGGTATGCGGGAGCAGGCGGTGGTCATGCAGGTGCAGCTGCTCGAGGGTCTACGCTCGCTCGTCGACACCGACGTGCGCCTCCAGAACCGGGGCGTCATGCTCTTCGGCGTCGATCCGGAACGTGGCCCGGCTGACGGGGTGCTCATCATCATGCTGAAGGCGGAGGAGTGATGGCGACGACCACGACGTGGCTCGAGGAGATCGGCCGGCAGCTCTGGGGCGTCGCAGAGTCGTTCGGCATCGAGGCGCGACAGCAGGGTTTGCTGGCGCTGCTCCGGCCGATAGCGCCCTTCAACCGACCTGGCTTCCTGGCCCCGGTGATCACCATCGGTGCGCTGATC
>VBLA01000523.1 GCA_005879245.1 Deltaproteobacteria bacterium | reverse complement strand
GCTTCCCGACGCCGAGCCCGCGGCCGTGCTGCGACGCCCACCGCGCGGGGTGGTGGTCGTGAACCGTCTCTTCGAGTGCACGCCGCTCGATCTCACGAGCCGCGTCGTGACGGAGAGCGGTGCCTGGAGGCCTTCCGCCGTGCGCGCACGCCTGGCGGACGGGGAGGTGTCGGGCTGGTGGGCGGTCGTGCCTCGTCGAGGGCACGGAGGAACGCGACCGCGTCGGTGAAGTCGCGGAGTATCGTCTGCACACCGAGCCGTGCGAGCGTGCGTGTGCCCGAATAGTCGATGCCCACGAAGGGCAGGGCGAGGGCGCGGGTGGCCGTCACGTCCCAGGGTCCATCCCCGACGTAGACGACGCGTCCGTGGCGCGCGATCCCACCCGCACCGACCACGGCGCGCGTCATGATCGATTCGCGATCGGGGGACTCGTCGCAGGCCGTGAGCGCGATCCCGTCGAGCTCGATGCCGGCGCGGGCGAGCTTCAGGCGTGCCGACGCGTCCCAGCCCCCGGTCGCGATCGCCACCGCCTGGCCGTCGCCGCGGAGCCGATCCAGGATCGCGGCTGTGCCCGGGACCTGGAGCGCGTCGGAGGGCGCAGGGAGGGCCGCGTGGAGGAGGGTGAGGAAGCGCGTGTGCAGCGGGCGGAGGTCCTCCGCGACGATGGGGCGATTGAGCCGGCGCTCGAGGAGCTCCTCGGCGACGCCGCGGTCCGTGATCCGGCGGCAGGCCCGGCACTCGGCCACCCGCACCTCCAACCCGTAGGCGTCGGCGAACGCCTGGATGTAGAGGCGCCAGTCGATACCGTCCGTCTTCAGGAGGGTCCCGTCGAGGTCGAAGAGCACGAGCATCGTCGCTCAGCCCCCGAGGCCGAGCCCGACCCACGCCGTCCAGGCCGCGAGCCCGATCGCCAGCCAGCCCGCGCCCCGCATGCGCCGGACCATGCCGGCCTGCTTCTCCGGCTCGACGGGGAGCTGTCCCAGCTCCGCCCGGACGAGGCGGTGCGCGAGGCCGAAGGAGATGTAGGTGGCGACGTTGATGAGGAGGAAGGTGAGCCCGAGCTTCCCGACGAGCGGCCAGAGGAAGCGCGTGTACTGGGGCCCGAAGCGGGCCTTCATGTCCGTCAGGCTCGAAGCGCCCGAGATGACGAGCACCCCGGGCGCCCCGATCGAGAGCACGTTGTAGGGCCGGAGGCCGCGCGCGAGGAGGCGGCGCTGGGCCGCGGGCTCGCTGACGGTCTCGGTCGCGGGCAGAAAGACGAGGACGAGGTCGAGCGTGGTGCCGAAGTAGGTCGCGAGCGCGAGCAGATGGATGAAGCGCGTCACCTCATCCGAGCCCGTAGAGGCGCCGGGCATTCGTGCCCGCGATCTTGGCCCGCACGTCCTCGGCCAGATCGCGCCGCTCGCGCAGCGGCCGCGTGCTCTGGGCTCGCAGCTCACCCACACATTCCCCGCCTCGATGTAGCGCCGTGGGTCCTGGCGCCAGCCGTTCCGGACCCAGTCGCCACGCTTTTCCCAGTGCTCGTGCATGCGGTCGACGAAGTACGGCACCCAGCCCACGCCCGCCTCGAGAAACGCGACCCGGAGACGCGGGTGCCGGTCGAACACGCCGCCCGAGACGAGCGCCGTCATCGCCGACATCTGGTCGAACGGGAAGCTCACGCAGTGGACCTGGATGTAGTTCGTGAAACGGTCGATACCGATCTTCGGCAGGTGCAGGCCCGGGGCGCCGTGGACGCCGAGGGGCATCTCGAGGTCGACGGCGGCGGCGTAGAGCGGATCCAGGTCGGGATGGTCGAGGTTCCGCGTCCTGAGCGCGGGCGGAATCATCGCGCCGACGAGGCCGAGCTGCTTCGCGCGGCGGAGCGCGGCGATGGCCTCGTCGACCCACTCCACCGGTAGCACACCGATCCCGTGGAATCGGCCCTGCCCCTGGCGGCACCAGTCGGCGATCCACTCATTGTAGAGGTCGCAGAACCCGGTCGCGACCGGGAGCGTCTCGATGCTCGGCGCACGCAGCCCGAAGCTCGGGAAGAAGACCATGTGATGGATGCCGTCCCGGTCCGCATCGGCGAGCGTGCCCGCCGGCGTCCAGGGGTTGATGCCGGGGACCGTGCTGAGACCGTGCTCGGGCGGGCAGCCCGCGCCGGGCCCCTCGGGCTCGGGATAGCGCCGTCCTTCGGTGAGCAGCTCGCCCCGCTCGCTGAATGCGAAAGCGTCGGGCCAGCGGCGCAGGCACTCGCCGATCAGCGCCTGCCCCTCGACGACGTGAGCATCGGCATCGACGAACTCGACCGGCATCGCGGAATCCTCCCCCGCGGGTGGCCTACGCTACCCGGCGTTTCGCCGTCAAGGCGTGCGCTCGCGGTGAGCGTCGACCGTGCGAGCACGCGTGCGGCGACCGTTTTCGCCCGGCGCTTTGACACCGCCCGGGGCAGCGGATACGAGAGGATAGCCCCATGGCCAAGCCCATCAGCCTCCCCCGGCCGCGTCTGGCGACGTCGGGGGAGGAGGCGCTCCTCGGGGACGCGGTCGTCGTCACCCGGCTCGACCGCGCCATCGGCTGGGCGCGCAAGTACTCGATCTTCCCGTATCCCTTCGCGACCGCCTGCTGCGCGATGGAGTACATGTCACTCTCGATGTCGGCCTACGACATCGACCGCTTCGGCGCCCTGCTGCCGCGCTTCACACCGCGCCAGGCAGACCTCCTCATGGTGATCGGCACGGTGACGATGCGGCAGGCCCCCATCTTGCGACGCGTCTACGAGCAGATGGCCGAGCCCAAGTGGGTGATGGCCTTCGGCGCCTGCGCGTCCACCGGGGGCTTCTACGACAACTACACGACGCTCCCCGGGATCGACCTCGTCGTTCCGGTCGCCGTCTACGTTCCCGGCTGCCCACCCCGGCCGGAAGCCGTGCTCGACGGCCTCATGGCCCTGCAGCGCAAGATCCAGCGCGAGAAGCAGTTCCCGCCGCGCGAGGCCGCAGCTCGCTAGTCGCCAGTTGAGCCACCAGATGAGCCAATAGATGGGTGAGCGGCTCCTCCTGCGCTGCCGGGACATTCCCGACCTCCGTCGTCTCGAGGTCTATCTTCATCACGGGGGCTACGAGGCGACCCGGAAGGCGCTCACGCAGCACGCGCCCGAGCAGCTCATCGACATGGTGAAGGCCTCGAACCTCCGCGGCCGCGGCGGCGCGGGGTTCCCGACCGGCATGAAGTGGAGCTTCCTGCCGAAGCAGACGGCGAAGCCGGTCTACCTCGCCGTCAACGCGGACGAGAGCGAGCCCGGTACCTTCAAGGACCGCGAGATCATCGAGGACGACCCGCACCAGCTCCTCGAGGGCATCATCATCACCGCCTACGCGATCCGCTCGCACACGGCCTACATCTATATCCGGGGCGAGTTCGCCCGCGGCGTGGACGTGCTCGAGGCGTCGGTCGCCGAGGCGCGCCGGGCGGGGTTCCTCGGCCCGAACATCCTCGGCACGGGTTTCGACCTCGACGTCTGGGTGCACCGCGGGGCGGGCGCCTACATCTGCGGCGAGGAGACCGGGCTCATCGAGT
>VBLA01000529.1 GCA_005879245.1 Deltaproteobacteria bacterium | reverse complement strand
TCCGCAGCGGAGCAGCTTCCCGGCGTCGGCCACCGTCATCGTTGCGACCTGCGCTGCGTCGAGCTCGCAGTCCGGATCGATGCCAGGCGGAAGGTCGTCGGCATGCAGTTCGACCCCCGGTGCCAGGCCGGCGAGAAGATCCAGGGCCGTGAGCGGAATCGGCGGCTCCGGCGGACGCGGCGTCCGTCGCCGCTTTTCGGGGGCGCTCGCCCGCTTCCCTCTTCCTCGCTCCATCCAGCCCCTCCTCGGCGCGCCCGTGAGGGAGGCCGGGTATCACGGCTCGGAATCCAGGTAAAGCGGAACGCTGCTCTCAGGGCGTCAGGGGGCAGGCACCGGGGGCGGCGGCGTGCGACGCGGCCTTGAACCGCCCGACGGTATCGTTCCGTGCCGACGACGGGGGGCTCCCGCTCGTCTTGGCCGGGCCGTCGGCGCACCAGCCCTGGCTTCCGAGGAGAAGGCGCACGGCGATGCGTCCCTGTCCGGCCTCGTCGAGCGTGTAGGTCCAGCCCTTCCCACCCTTCACGGTGATCCGGTCGGTCTTCAGCGAGACCTTGGAGATCACGCTGGACGGGCTCGGGTCCTTGTACTGGTAGCCGGTCGACCCGAGGAGCGTCCAGTTGACCGCCGGCAGGTTGACGGTGACCTCGTCGTTGCTGAGACCCGCCGAGTTGTAGACGACGAGCATCCCGCCGCCCGACGTCGGGTCGTTCGCACCGCCCTGCGACGGCGCAAGGCATTCTCCGGATCGGTCCCGGCGTCCAGCTCGTCGCGGTCGAAGAACCCGTCGTCGTCGCGGTCGACTCCGATCCGCTGCCCCGAACCCGGAGGGACACACGTGTAGGTCCGCTCCTGCCCCGCTGTCGCCGCCTGTGCGCGCAAGGCCGCATCGGTGAGGGGCGTCTCGCTGACGCGGTCGCTCTGGAACATGCCCGCCGCCGTGCGGAACCAGCCGCGCTGCTCACCCGCGAGCGTACCCTTGACCGTCACCTCGCACTCGCCCGCTGCCGCCCGAGCGATCAGGAGACTGATGCGGGGGCCGACGGTTCCGCCGTTCGTGCTGGTGAGCGTGATCTGCTGGCCGACGATCGGCGCGAGGTTGCTATCGAAGGCGAGGACGAACTGCTCGAGGTTGGCCCGGTCAGTCGGGGTCGTACTGAACACGTTGGCGCCGTGGAAACGGAAGACGGTGTCGACGGAGCCATCGTGGAGGAAGCCGAAGCCGCGCACCTGCGGGCCCAGGTTCCCGTTGTTACCGCTCCGGAAGCCCGCGACCGCCGGCATGCCGAACATGCCGACCTTCTGGTACGCGTTCCGGAGGTGGGGGATCTTGAAGAGCTGCGTCTCGGCCTCGAAACTGGACCTTCCCTGGGTGCCGAAGAATCCCGAGGGTGGGTCGAGCGTGTGGCAGCCGTTACAGGTGCGGACGCCGTCGGAATTGGCGACGTTGAAGTAGAAATCGTGACCCGCCTGCTCGGCCGTGGTGAGCGTGTCGTCGAGACTGCGGATCGGATTCGGCGGCAGCGTCACCTGGAGGATGAAGTCGGTGAACGCCTGCATGTCAGCGTCGCTGATCGGGCCGCCCCGACCGAGGAGGCCGTCGAAGGCAACGATGAACTTCTTGAAGGCCTGGTCCTCGGCGAGCGCGTCCCCGCCCGGGTCGTTCCCGCCGGTCCGATCGCCCCGCCAGTGCATTGGCCCGTGGTTCGCCATGCCCCGCAAGGTTTGCGTCGTCATCGGGCCCTTCAGGGGGTGGAAGGGGGTCGGCGCGCCAACGTTGAATTCGAACGGGTTCGGGTTGTTCAGCACGGCGGCGTCGGGGTTGCCGAGATCCCAAGCGAGGCTGTCAAAGTCGCCAAAGACGTGGCAGCTCGCGCAGGCGGCCTCGCCGTTGCTCGAGGTGAGCTGCGCGTCGTAGTGGACGTGACGGCCGTAGACGACGCTCAGGGGCTCCGGGTTGTGGAGATAGACGTGCGCCTCCTCAACGCGGGCCGTCGTGTTGACGACCGAGACCCCATTGTCGAAGCGCGTGAGCACGTAGAGCCGGCCGTGCGCCTCGTCGAGGACGAGCCCGCTCGGGCCACCGCCGCTCACGACGACGTGGTTGGTAGCGTCGGGAACGAAGCTGTCACTCTCGAGCTCGGCCGTGCTGAAGATCCCCACCTTGCTCGAGCCGAAGGCGGCGACGTAGAGCGTCGCGCCGTTGCTCGTGACCGCCATTCCGACCGGCGTCGCCAGGCTCCTGTCCCGCACGCTCGCCGGGCTCGGCACCTCGCTGTAGTCGATGTGCTTGTTCAGATGTCGGGGGAGAACGCTGGCGCCGTCGAGTACGGTGATCCGCGCCTCGTGGAGATGGCCTCGGACGGTGCAGGGAGGGGCCGCGCAGCCGGAGTTCCCGGGTCCTTCGAAGCGGACCTCGTTCCGGGCCTCGGTGTTGGTCACGTAGACCTTGCCGCTCGCCGGATTGACCACCATGTTGAAGAGAATCGTTCCCACGCCGGAGAAGGCGGCCGTCTGGACGGGCGGGCTGGCCGTCGCGTCGATGCGGAACACGTCCTGGTCGGGGAGTGAGAAGCGCACGGCGTTGTCCCAGTTGCGTCCGAGCCGGTCCTCCCAGTGACCCGACACCTGGTTGAACTTGACGATGAGGCCGGTCTCCGGGCCCGGCGTTCCCTCGAAGTTCATGTTCGGCGCGGGCAGGCCGCCCGGCATCGTGAAACCGGAGACGTTGCAGGGTGCCGCCGACGCACCGCCGTCGCACACCAACCCCTCGGAGAGGGCCGTCGTCTGGTTCCCGGAATGGAATACGGCCGCGTAGACCGTGTTGCCATCGGTGCTCACGGCCAGCGCCCGCGGCGTG
>VBLA01000528.1 GCA_005879245.1 Deltaproteobacteria bacterium | reverse complement strand
GCGCCACGGATCCTCG
This sequence comes from Deltaproteobacteria bacterium, assembly GCA_005879245.1. Taxonomy (GTDB): domain Bacteria; phylum Desulfobacterota; class Binatia; order DP-6; family DP-6; genus DP-23. The sequence continues at coordinate 3,130 of VBLA01000528.1, read as the reverse complement.
CGGGCGCGCGCGCGGCGTCAGCTGGGTGGACTATGATCGCGACGGGCGCCTCGACGTGTTCGTCGCCAACTACGCGTCGCCGAACGTGCTCCTCCACAACGCCGGCGACGGGACCTTCGAGGACCGGGCCGAGGCGGCCGGCCTCGCCCGCCCGGGCGCGTTGCGCGCCGTCTGGACGGACTACGACCACGACGGCTGGCCGGACGTCCTCTTTGCCTCCACGCCCGCCGGCATCCGCCTGCTTCACAATGAAGGCGACGGCCGTTTCCGGGACGCGACCGACGAAGTCGGCCTGCCGCGCTGGCCGCCGGCAGAGGGCGCCGCCTTCGGTGACGTCGACGGCGATGGCGACCTCGACTTGGTCCTCGCGGCAGGGAGGGACTTCCCCGATTCCTTCACGCTACGCGCGGGTTCGCTCGTGTTCGCCGTTCCCGGCCGGAAGGGGATCGTGATCCGGGTCGAAGGCCCCGATGAGGCGCCGCCAGCGGCGCTCTACGACGAGGGCGTCCAGCTCACGGACGCTCCGGCGCTGGCAGCCGAGGGACGTGGTTGGGCCCTCCGTTGGAACGGTCCCGGGCGCCTCGTCGGACTCATCGGTCCTGGGCTCACCGCAGCGTCGCTCGACGGCGCACGACCCTGGCGCGCGAGGCAGCCCCACCGCCTCTACCTGAACCGCGGCGACGGGACGTTCGTCGAGGCGGTGGGCGCGCTCCCCGAGCGTGGCAACGGTCAGGCGGTCGCCCTGGCCGACGTCGACAACGACGGCGACCTGGACCTCTACGTCGTGCAGAGCGGCGTCGAAGGAGCCGACGAGCCGGACCTCCTCTATCTGAACGACGGTCACGGGCGTTTCTCGACCACCGCCGGCATGCCACCCACCGAGGGGCGGGGGTGCGGGGCGCACTTCGCGGATTTCGACGGCGGCGAGCAACCGGCCAGGGCTCGGCGCCTGGATCGATCTCGAGGCGGGTGGTCGCCGCCAGAGCCGCTTCCGTAGCGGCGGTACTCTCTACTCACAGAGCCTCCTCCCCGAGCACTTCGGCCTCGGGAACGCCGTCGACGCGCACGTCCGTGTCCGCTGGCCGAGCGGTACGGTGCAGGAGGTGAGCGCGGCGGCCGACCGGCGGATCGAGATCGTCGAGTCTCATCCGTGAAACCCCGCTGCGCGCGCGGAGCCGAGCGTGGTATCCTTTTCCGGTGCAGACCGGCGAGGCGCACGGACGCGCAGCCTGGCGGCACGTCGCGCAGGCGCTCGCCCTCGGCCTCGCGGGTGTCCTCCTCGGCTCGGCCGTCATCGCCTCGAGGCAGAGTGCGGCGGAGGGATACTGGGCGGTGGGCTACTACCGGCTCCTCGCCGACGCGCTCTGGCAGCGCTTCGATGGCGCCCTCCCGGTGGCGATCCCCGTCGCGCTCGCGGCGGGAGCGCTCGTGGCCGCCCTGCGCCGCGGCCGAAAGGGGCCGCGGCTCGGACCCGCGCTCGCTCTCCTCGCGCTCGTCGGCGGGCTTCGTGGGGCAAGCGCGCTCGATGCCTGGCTCGCCTCGCGTGGCCCGAACCTCGTCATCATCTCGATCGACACCCTGCGCGCGGACCGCCTTGGCGCCTACGGCTACGCCCTACCGACCAGCCCGACGCTCGACCGGCTCGCCGCCGAGGGCGTCCTGGTCGAGGACGTCTATAGCCAGTCCCCGAAGACGACGCCCTCCCACATGACCCTCCTCACGTCGCTCTACCCGTGCGTGCACGGCGTCGAGCTCTGGTGGCACGACGAGCCCGCGCACGTGCTGAGCCCCGCGGTCCACACGCTCGCGGAGGTCCTGAAGAACGCCGGCTACGCGACCGTCGCCTTCACGGGCGGCGGACAGGTGGACCGCTCGCGCGGCTTCGACCAAGGCTTCGACCGGTACAGCCACGGCCAGGAGCTCGAGAAGACGCTCCGCTGGCTCGACGCGCACCGGCGCGGGAAGTTCTTCCTCTTCTTCCACACCTACCTGGTGCACGATCCCTACGTGCATCCGCTCCGCTGGGTGCACCTGTTCGACGCACATTACCGCGGAGCCGTGCTCGACACGGTGGAGCGTTTGCTCACGGAGGAGGACGGGCGTGGCGGGCCGGAGGCGTACTCCCAAGACCGCCATCGGCGCTTCTGGGCGAGCGTCCAGCAGGACGACCCGGCCGACATCGAGTTCGTGGCCCGCCTCTATGACGCCGGCATCCGGCGCATGGATGAAACGGTCCTGGCGCCACTGCTCGGTCGTCTCGACGCGCTTGGCCTCGCCCGCGACACGCTCGTCGTCTTCACCTCCGATCATGGCGAGGCGTTCGCCGAGCATGGTCACTTCGGGCACGACGACCTGCACGCCGAGACGCTGCGTGTGCCGCTCGTCCTCCGCTTCCCGGGGCAGCTCGTCGCGGGGCGGCGCGTTGCTGGACGGGCGCGGCTCCTGGACGTCATGCCGACCGTGCTCGACCTCCTCGGTGTGCCGGCGCCGCCCGTTGTCCAGGGTCGATCTCTCGTGCCATGGCTCATGGGGCACCCGGACCCCGCGGGCGCAGACGAGGCGGTCAGCGAGTACGACCACCGCTGGGCCGGACGCGTGTACGAGAGCGTCCGCCGGGGCCGCCTTTCCTACATCGTCGAGGACGCGCACGAGCATCTCTTCGATCTCAGCGACGACCCCGGCGAGGCGAACGACCTGCTCGATACTCGGCCGACGGATGCGGCGGCGCTGCGCGCGGCGCTCGCCAGCTGGCTCGAGGAGTGCCGCGGCCTCGCCGGCCGGTTCGGGCCGGGCGACGCGATTGTCCGCCCGAGCGCCGAGCGGGCGCGGCAGCTCCGCGCGCTCGGCTACGTCGAGTGACGACTTCGGCGCCCCCGCGCGTCATCGCGCTCGCGCTCGTCCTGGCCGGCGGCTGCCGCCCGACCTGCACCCCGCCGCCCGGGGACGCGCGTCCGAACGTCGTGCTCGTCACCGTCGACACGCTGCGCGCGGATCACCTCGGCTGCTACGGGAGTCCTGTCGTGCGCACCCCGCACCTCGACCGGCTGGCGGCCGAGGGAACCCTCTTCGAGCGCTGCTACGCGCTCACGCACGTGACCGTGCCGTCCCACCTGACGATCCTCACGTCGCT
>VBLA01000177.1 GCA_005879245.1 Deltaproteobacteria bacterium | reverse complement strand
CACGTTGGCCCCTGTCCCTTCTGCCCGGGGAACGAATCCATGAACCCCGAGGAGATCGCCGCCGTGCGCGAGGACGGCGCCTGGCTCGTTCGGGTCACCCCCGACAAGCAGCCCCTGCTGCGGATCGAGGGGGATCTCGAACGACGGGGCGCCGGCATGTTCGACAAGATGAACGCGATCGGGGCCCACGAGCTGGTTTCGGACACGCCGGAACACGCGCGCCCCTGGGCCGACTTCAGCCCGGCACACATGGCGCACCTCCTCGGAATCTACCGCGCACGCATCGCAGACCTGCGCCGTGACCGCCGCTTCCGCCACGCTGCCGTGCTGAAGAATCACAGTGCCCTCTGGAGCCGCTACGTCCACGCCCATTCCCACGTCATCGCCACGCCCTTCGTCTCGAAGCGAGTCGAGGAGGAGCTGGCGGGTGCCCGCGAGTACTACCGGATGAAGGAGCGCTGCGCCTTCTGCGACCAGCTCGCCGAAGAGCTCCAGGTCGACGCCCGGGTGATCGTACGCAATCCGGACTTCGTCGTCTTCGCGCCCTTCGCCTCCGAGCGGCCCTACGAGATGTGGATCGCGCCCCTCCGGCATGCGGCCGACTTCGGTGCGCTACCCGACCGCGCGCTCCTCCCGCTGGCGGAGCTCATGGTCGGCGCGCTCGGTCGCCTTCGTGCGACGGTCGGCCACGAGCTCGGCATGGAATGGGCCACGGGTATTTTCTCGAACCCCGTGCCACCCGAGGAGGCCGCTCGTCGGCTGAAAGCGGCGGGCTGACGTCCGGTTGCGGCGGGTTCAGTGCTCGCCCGAGCGGGCGGCCTGGAGCTGAGGCAGGGTGACGAGCTCGATGATTTGGTAGGAGCGCTTACCGCTCGGCGTCTGCACGACGACCTCGTCCCCGACCGTCTTGCTGATGAGCGCACGGCCGATGGGAGAGGAGAGGGAGATCTGTCCCTTGGCCGCGTCCACCTCTTCCGGGAAGACGATCTCGTAGGAGATCGCCTGCCCGCTGTCATCCTCGACCGTCACCCGGCTACCGTAGGCGACCACGTCGTTCGGGATCGAGGAGATGTTGTACATCGACAACTCACGCAGACGGCCTTCGAGCTGCGCGATGCGCGAGCGCACGAAGTCCTGCCGATTCTTGGCAGCCTCGTACTCGGCGTTCTCCGAGAGATCGCCGTGCGCCCGGGCCGTCTCGAGCTCCTTCGGCAGCTTGAACGTGAGCTCGTGCTTCAAGTCGGTCAACTCCCGCTTGAGGCGGGTGAGGACGGGAAGCTCCATGCCGCCTCCGCTCAGGTCGTCGGTTCGGCCAACACGCGGCGCGCGATCTCGCTCGCTTGACGTCCGTCGAAGCGGCCCGCGAAGCGTTCGCGCAGCGCCCCCATGATCGCGCCCATGGAGCGCCCCACCGGTGTGGACGCGACGTCTCGAATCGCTCGCTCGAGCTCTCCCGCCGCGAGCGGGGGCGGGACATACGCCTCGAGCATGGCCCGCTCGGCGCGGTTCTGCGCAACGATCTCGGGCCGGCCGGCCTTGGCAGCGAATCCCTCTGCTTCATCCCGCTGCCGGATCTCGCGACGGACGATCTCCAGGAGATCCGCGTCGCCGAGCTCGGCGCCGCGCCGCTCGACCCGACGATTCTTGATCGCCGTGAGCAGACCTCGCAGGACGTAGACCCGCGGCATCTCGCGCGCCTTCATCGCGCGGGTCAGGTCCGCGTTGAGCTGTTGCTCGGTCATTGCCGGCACCCCATCTAACGTAGGGTCAACGCACCTACTTGTAAAGGGTCAGGGGCGCCCGCGAGAGTCGGACATGCCATGGGGAGCGATGGGCGGGCTCGAGGCACGCTCCCAGAAGTCGTCGACCGTGCCGCGGAGAACATCGGCCTGCGTCAGGTACCAGTACGTCCCGAGCACCCCGAGCAGCAGCCCGAACAGAAAATTCCGCATCGTCGGCTCTCCTCCGCCCCACCTTGCCTCAGCGTTCCGGGCCGCGTAAAAGCGGCGGCCCGCCCCCTCGGCGGCGATGCCCTACTGGCTTCGGATCCTCCGCGACTGCGTCTTCCCCGCGAGCTGCGAGGTGTGCGACGCGCCGCTCGGCGTGGGCCACCCTGCCAGCCTCTGCGCGCAGTGCCTCAAGACCATGCGGCCGCCGTGCCCGCCGCTCTGTGGTGTTTGCGGCGTGCCGCTCCCCCGGGCCGCCGGCATCCGCTGTGCGGGATGCACCCTGCACCCGCCCGCCTTCACCACCGCCCACGCGGCGGCATTGTACCTGCCTGCGCCCGCGGGCGCGAGCGCGCTCGCCGTCGCCGTCCAAGCGCTCAAGTATCGCCGGCGGCGGATCGTCGCGCAGACCCTGGGGGCGCTTCTCGCCGAACGCTACCCCTACGGCCGCGATGCGCTCCTCGTCCCCGTGCCTCTACATCCGCACCGACTCCGCGAGCGAGGTTTCAACCAGGCGCTCCTCCTCGCCCGCGCACTGGGGCGCCGCCGCGGGCTCCCAGTCGCCTCGCGCGCACTCGTCCGACGGCGGGCCACCCGCGCGCAGCCCGGCCTGGCCGCCCCGGAACGGCGCCGGAACCTGCGCGATGCGTTTGCGGTGGCGTCGCCCGCGACGGTGCAGAGCCGACACATCGTGCTGGTCGACGATGTTCTCACCACCGGCGCGACGGCGGACGCCTGCGCCCGCGTGCTCGTGGCGGCGGGTGCGAAGCGCATCGACGTGTACACGGTCGGGCGCGCGCCGTGACCGGCACCGCGCGCAGGCGTTGCCCCAAAAGGAGGGGGCGCGAGCCCTTGAGGGGTCCGATCGCAGAGAGTAAATGAGCGCCGTGGTTGCTGCCGGTATCCTGATCTCCGGTGCGGGCACCAATCTCCAGGCGCTCATCGACCGGATCGTGGCCGGTCGGCTCGATTGCGCCATCCGCGTCGTGATCTCGAACCGCCCCGATGCGGCGGGCCTGACGCGCGCCCGCGCGGCGGGAATCCCGACTCGCGTCATCGATCATCGCCACTTCGCGACGCGCGAAGACTTCGACCGGGCGCTCGTCGAGGCTCTCCGCGCGGCCGAGGTCGAGCTCGTGCTGCTCGCCGGCTTCGACCGGCTCATCACCGCCGTGCTGCTCGACGCCTTTCGGCTGCGCGTGATGAACATCCACCCCGCTCTCCTGCCTTCCTTCGCGGGGCTCCACGCGCCGCGCCAGGCGCTCGACTACGGGGTCAAGATCGCGGGGGTGACCGTCCATTTCGTCGACGAGCAGACGGACCACGGCCCGATCATCATCCAGGGCGCCGTTCCCGTGTACGCGGGTGACAGCGAGGCGGTGCTCCGCGATCGCATCCTGGCCGTCGAGCACGAGGTCTACGCCAGGGCGATCCAGCTCTTCGCCGAGGGACGGCTCGCGGTCGAAGGTCGCCGCGTCGTCGTACGCGGTCCCGAGCCCCCGGTACCGCCCCCGCTCATCCAGTGGTGACTCGGCAGCCTCCCGTTATCGTCTCGGCCTGCCTTCTCGGGCGGCGGTGCCGCTACGACGGAGGTCATAGGGACAGCCCGATCGTCCGGGCCGTCCTGCGTGGTCGCGAGGTCCTCCCCGTTTGCCCCGAGGAGCTGGGCGGCCTCGGGACACCGCGGCCGGCCGCTGAGCTCCGCGGCGGTGATGGCGCAGCCGTGCTCCACGCGGCGGGACGCGTCGTGACCCAAGCGGGAGCCGACTGCACGGAGGCCTTCCTGGCGGGAGCGCAGGCCGCCCTCGGGCTGGCCAGAGAAGCCGGTGCCGGCGAGGCCATCCTCAAGGACCGGAGTCCCTCGTGCGGCGTCTCCCGCGTTCACCAGGACGGGGACGTGCGGTCCGGAGTCGGGGTATTCGCGGCTCTGTTGAAAGCTAACGAGTTCGTTGTTAGAGCAGACACGGAACTCGGGGATGGGGAAGTTCGGGAGATGCGGCCCAGGCCACTCGGCGGGCAGCCGTCCCGTCGGCCCTGAGGAGGCGCCGTCTGCCACCCGAGCGGGCCGAACCGCCCGGTGCCGCCGCCGCGATCGGCGTCGATGAAGCTGCCCAGGGCGAGTACTTCGGGCCGCTCGTCGAGGGCTAAATCCCCGGCCTGGCGGGCGCGGTCCGTGCCACGTACTTACCCGTATCGTCGCCCCCGGCCCGGAGCGCTACAATGAGCGCGACGCACAGATGGGCCATCTGAACCGACTGCTCGCCCGGGGACACGCGCGGACGATCGAGAATCTGCTCGAGCAAGCCCCGGCCCGCCGGGAAGCGAGCCCGGACCGGTTCGGCGCTGCCCGCAGGCCCGAGCGCGCTTGCTCGCCCGGCCGGCTCTTCGTCGACCGACACGGCACCGCCGGCCTCGTCCAGGTCACCAAGCTCCGCTTCCGCACAACGCAGCAAGTGACGAGAGGATCACCATGAGCGACGTGGTCAGCATCCTGGCTGAGGTCCGCTCGCTCTCCAATCGGGGCGAGCATCACACGATCGTTGCGCGCTACGGCACCCTCGATGATACGCCCGAAGACGAGACCTGGAATTCGACCGAGCTGCTCTACGAGATCGGCCGGGCCTTCGGGATGCTCGGCAACGAGGACAAGGTCGAGCGCTATCTCCTCCGCTGCGCCGAGCTGGCGCCGCGGCGCGCCGCCGTCTTTCATTGCGCGATCGGCTGGTACTTCCAGCGGAAGAAGAAGTGGACCAAGGCACTGCGCTGGTACGATCGAGCGCTCAGCTCCTTCCCGACCTACCATCTCTGCCTCTTCCGGCGGGGGTACTGCCTCGCGAAACTGCACCGGCCGCGCGAGAGCGTGGAAGCCCTGAGCCGGGCGCGCGAGATCTGGGACGACGCCCCGAGCGAGCAAAAGCAGCGCGGCCGAGGGGTGCAGGTCCAGGTGCTGTTCCATCTCTCGCGCGGGCTGCGGGACCTCGCCGACTTCGACGCCTCGGCCGAAGCACTCGACGCCTGCTGCGAGCTCGACAAGCACAGCAATCCCCCCGCGATCCGGGGCGAGCACACGCTCGCGTGCCGGGGGGAGCTGCATCTCCGCCGCGGCGACCTCGACGCCGCTCTCGCCACCTTCGAAGAGGCACGTGCCCTCGATACCAGGTCGAGCTACGTTTGGGAGCGAATCGGGCGTGTGCACGAGCTGCGCGGCGAGCCCGTGGAGGCCGAGGCGGCGTACCGCCACGCGAGCATGCTGCCACGGGGATCGTTTGCGTTCCTCGCGGTCGGTCGCTTCTACCTCCATACGACACACGACCTGCCCCAGGCAGCGTCGGCGTTGACCGAAGCCCTTCGCCGGGTACGCGCGGCGGAGCCGCTCATCCGGCTCGAACTGGCCCGGCTCCAGATGGCCGCGGGCCGGCCGGCCGCCGCGCTCGCGCAAGTGGAGCGGGCGGTCGCCTGCCGGCGCGAGAGTGGGTTCGCCGAGGGGCTACGGCTGGCGGCCGACCTTGCCGAGCGGCTCGGCCGCGTACCGGATGCGCTGCGCTATCTCGAGCAGCTCGCGCGGCTCACACCCGACGATCCGGTGCCGGCGGCCCGTGCCGCCACGTTGGCGGCAGGCCAGGAACCGGTGCCGCAACCTCCGCCGGATCGTCCGCTTCCGCCCGCCCTCGCGGTCCTCGACGACGCCACCCTCGAGGCGCCCGGTCGCGACCGGTTGATCGGCGTCGTGGATCGGTTCTTCGAAGGTAAGGGGTTCGGGTTCCTTCGCTACGACAGCGGGCAGTCCATCTTCTTCCACATCACCCAGTGCGAGGAGAGCGGTGCCGAGATCGCACCCGGCATGCGCATGAGCTTCATCGTCGGCCACAATCCGAAGAAGGGCAAGCCGCAGGCCGAAGGGCTTCGCCGCGTCGACTGACGCGTCCGTTGACGCAAAATCAGATTGCAACGCCGCCAGGGGCGCGGTATACCCGAGCGCGTGCCGCGGGCGGCGGCGACAGCGCAGCGAGCGCACCGACCGAGTAGGTCAACCCCTCGCACCTCCTCATAGAATGCGCGCGAGAGCGGGAAGGGCCGTGGACGATGCCTGACGGGGCAACGAGCAATTCCAAGCGCGTCGAGCCGCGCGACCGGGTGGTCATCCGGTTCGCCGGCGACTCGGGCGACGGCATGCAGGTGACGGGCACGCAGTTCACCACCGAGTCGGCGTTGGCGGGCAACGATCTCGCCACCCTGCCCGACTTCCCCGCCGAGATCCGCGCGCCAGCCGGCACACTGGCTGGCGTCAGCGCCTTCCAGCTGAACTTCGCCTCGGACGAGGTGTTCACGCCTGGCGACGACCTGGACGTCCTCGTCGCCATGAACCCCGCCGCCCTCAAAGTGAACGTGGGCGATCTCAAACCGGGGGGGATCCTGATCGTCGATCGTGAAGGCTTCAACGAGCAGAACCTGAAGAAGGCGGAATACGATCGCAACCCGCTCGGCGACGGTTCGCTCGACCGCTATCAGCTCTTCCAGGCCGACGTGGCCAAGCTCACCTCGGCAGCGTTGAAGGACCTCGGCCTCTCGGCGCGTGCAGTCTTCCGCTGCCGGAACTTCTTCTGCCTGGGCATGACCTCCTGGCTCTACCACCGACCGATCGGGCCGTCGGAATCGTGGCTCAGCGACAAGTTCAAGAAGACGCCCGAGCTCGTCGAGGCGAACATTCGCGCGCTCCGCGCCGGATACAACTTTGCGGAGAACTCGGAGCTCTTCGCGGTCTCCTACGAGATCCGGCCCGCGACGATTGCCCCCGGGAAGTATCGCAACATCACCGGCAACACCGCGACGGCCCTGGGCTTCGTGGCAGCCGCGCAAAAGGCCGGGCGCCCGATCTTCCTCGGCAGCTATCCGATCACCCCTGCGAGCGACATCCTGCACGAGCTCTCGGGTCTCAAGCAGTTCAACGTCTACACCTTCCAGGCCGAGGATGAGATCGCCGGCATCGGCGCTGCCCTCGGCGCGGCCTTCGGCGGAGCCATCGCGATCACCACCACGAGCGGGCCCGGGATGAACCTGAAAGCCGAGACGATGGGGCTTGCCCTCGCGGTCGAGCTGCCACTCATCATCACCGACATCCAGCGCGCGGGACCGTCGACCGGGATGCCGACCAAGACCGAGCAGGCGGACCTCCTAATGGCGATGTATGGCCGGCATGGGGAGGCACCGGTCCCGATCCTGGCCGCCGCCACCCCGGCGGATTGTTTCGCGATGGCCTTCGAAGCGGTTCGCATCGCCGTGCGCTACATGACGCCGGTCATCCTCCTCACCGACGGCTACCTCGCCAACGGCGCGGAGCCCTGGCTGATCCCGGACCCGGCCTCCCTTCCCGATATCCCCGTGCAGCTCCGAACGGACCCGAACGGCTTCTTTCCCTATCTCCGCGACCAGGTGACGCTCTCACGTCCATGGGTCGTCCCGGGCACACCTGGCCTCGAACACCGCATCGGCGGTCTCGAGAAGGAGTACCTCACGGGGAACGTGAGCTATGCACCGATGAACCACGAGCAGATGATTCGGGTACGCGCCCGCAAGATCGCGGGGATCGTGCGCGAGATCCCGCCCACCCAGGTGCTCGGTCCCGAGACCGGGGATCTGCTCGTCCTCGGCTGGGGCAGCACCTTCGGCGCGATCACGCAGGCGGTGCGTGAGCTCGGCGCGGCGGGCCACCGGGTGGCGCAGGCGCACCTCCGCTACCTGAATCCGCTCCCGCCCGATCTGGGGTCGATTCTCCGCCGCTACCGGACGGTGCTCGTGCCGGAGATGAACCTCGGCCAACTCGTCCGGCTGATCCGTGCCGAGTACCTGGTCGATGCAGTCGGCTTCAACAAGATCCAGGGGCGGCCCTTCAAGGTCTCCGAGATCGTGAGCCGCTGCCTCCGGCTCCTGGACGGCACGACGCTCGAGGAGAGCGTGACTGAAGAGCATCCATGAGTGTACCCAGCGCATCCGACCAGAAGCCGAGCAAGAAGGACTTCGTTTCCGACCAGGACGTCCGCTGGTGTCCGGGTTGCGGCGACTACGCCATCCTGTCGCAGGTCCAGAAGGTCCTGCCCGAGCTCGGCATCGCGCGAGAGCGATTCGCCTTCATCTCCGGAATCGGCTGCTCGAGTCGGTTCCCGTACTACGTCAACACCTACGGCTTCCACTCGATTCACGGCCGGGCCCCCGCAATCGCCACCGGTCTCAAGGCGACACGCCCCGAGCTGTCGGTCTGGATCGTCACCGGCGACGGCGACGCGCTCTCCATCGGGGGCAATCACCTGATCCACATCCTGCGCCGCAATCTCGACGTCAACATCCTCCTCTTCAACAACAAGATCTACGGGCTGACGAAGGGCCAGTACTCGCCCACTTCCGAGGTCGGCAAGGTGACGAAGTCCACCCCGATCGGCTCGGTCGACCATCCCTTCGATCCGATCGCTCTCGCACTGGGTGCCGAGGCGAGCTTCGTCGCGCGCAGCATCGATGTCGAGACGAAGCATCTGCAGGACATCGTCCGGCGCGCCCACCACCACAAAGGGACGTCGTTCGTCGAGATCCTCCAGAACTGCAACGTGTTCAACGACGGCGCGTTCGCCGACGTGACCGAGAAGACGACCAAGGCCGACGCGACGCTGGTACTCGAGCACGGGAAGCCGCTCATCTTCGGCAAGAACCGCGACAAGGGCATCCGGCTCCGCAACTTCCAGCCCGAGGTGGTGGCGCTCGGGGAGGGGATCAGCGAGAGCGACCTGCTCGTCCACGACGAGCGGAACCCTGCCCTGGCCTATCTCATCGCGCGCCTCGGGCCGCCCCACTTTCCGACACCCATCGGCGTCTTCACCGCGGTCGATCCCGCCCCCGCGCGCGGGAGCTCGGGTCGCCTTAGGCTAGCCGCCGTCGCGGCCGCGCCAGCGTTCGCCTTGGGAGGGTTCCGGTGGCACGGTGAGGATATCGTTCGGGAAGAAGTCGACGATGTAGTCGACGATGTCCTTCACGGACACGATACCGACGGGGCGTCCCGTCGCGTCCACCAGGGGGATGTGCCGGAAACCCCCGACGCTCATCTTGTTGAGTGCGTAGGCAATTGGGTCGGCGAGCCCGAGCACCTCGGGGTCGGGCGTCATCAGGTGGCTCACCGGCCGGTCGAGATCACCCTGCTCGAGCTTCAGCAGCAGGTCGCGTTCGGTGATGATGCCGACCAATCGGTCGCTCGCCACCACCAGCAGGCAGCCGACACGATGCTCACGCATCATTCGAACGGCATCCGCGACGGTGGCCGAGGGCGGCAGTGACAGAGGCGTCCGCGGCTGGAGAATGCGGATCGGTTCGCGGATCACGTGCTGATCCAGGACCCGGCTCGTCTTCTCCGCCGAGGCCTCCGCCTGGAGCGTCAGGTCCTCCTCGATCCAATCGTCCATGGAAGGTTCCCTCCGGACCGCGAGAAGTCAGCCCCTCCAGTCGGACCCTGGCAGTCTCACCGGGACCGGGAACGCTGTCAAGTAGGAAAGGCGCGGCCGGGCGTGGCCAGCAGGCGCGCCGTGTGCGGTAACTGCACCTCACCGCGGGCAAGCATGGCGTCGAGGAGGGCCAGGTCCTCAGGCCCGTCGACATCGAAGCATGGCGCAAGAAGGTGCTGCCGCAGGCCCAGACGCGCCGCGCGTTCGCCTGTCGCGGCGAGTACGCCGGCGGTGCTCCAGGGAATATCGCTGAAGAGCTCAGGCTGCGGGCGGCAGAGGCCGACCAGGTAGTAGCCCCCGTCAGCCGCCGGTCCGAGCACGAGATCCGCTTCTCCGCCGAGCACCGTCGCCGCCTCGGCGATCGAATCGGCGGGGAGATGCGGCGCGTCGGCCCCGATCACCATGACGGGCGTCGGCCCCTCGCTGAACGCATCGGCGATCGCGCCGGTCATGCGCTCGCCCAGGTCAGCCCCCCGCTGGGGGCGGCAGCGGGCCCCTGGGAGCAAGGCTGGGAATGGAGACTCCGGTGGCCAGTAGGCCCAGGTCACCTCGTAGGGAAGCGCCTGGAGACGCGCGGCCAGGTCCTGGACGAACGCCGCGTAGAGCGCGCAGGCCCGATCGGGACCGAGCGCCGGCACCAGCCGGGTTTTCACCTGGCCCGGCGCCGGATGCTTCGCCATGACGACGAGCCGCGCGTCAATGCTCGGCCGGCCGGAATGACTCGAGATGGGCGATGACGTCGTCGATCTCTTGATCGGACGCGGCGGCGGAGAGAGCCCGCTCGCCACCGGGCCGTCGCCACGACCCTCGGGGCCATGGCAGGGCGCGCAGCGGAGCTCGTAGGTCGCTTTGCCTTTGCTCGTGTCGGCGCCCCTGATGACGGTCGGAAGGAGAAGCGCCCCGATCACGAGCCGCTTAACGGGTCTTCTCACCGCCTACCCTGCGTCATCTGCCTCGTGCAGCTCGACCAGCCCGCCGCTCGCATCGAGCGCCGCCAGTTCCTCGAATCCACCGATCGCGCGCCCGTCGATGAAGATTTGCGGCACCGTCCGGCGACCCGTGCGCTGGATGATGTCATCACGGAGCACGTCGTCGGTACTGAGGTCGAACTCGGCATACGGGACGCCCCGCGCCGCGAGGAGACGCTTGGCGCGCTCGCAGAACGGGCACGTCTTGGTGCTGTAGACCTCGACGCGGACCACATCGAGAAGGCTAGACTCGCGGCGTCGTACAAACAAGACCCGCGCGTTGACAGGCTGGGGACCCGCCGATACGGTCGATCGATGGCGGACCCGCGCGTCGCGGAGAGGTTCAGCCGTCTCGTCGATCTCATGGCCCGCCTGCGCGGCCCGCAGGGCTGTCCCTGGGACCGAGAGCAGACGCCGGAGAGCCTGCGCCCCTACCTCCTCGAGGAGGTCTACGAGGTCCTCGAGGCGATCGAAGGCGGTCAGGCGTCGGCTCTGTGCGACGAGCTCGGCGATCTCCTGCTGCAGATCGTGTTCCAGTCGCAGCTCGCCGCCGAGGCGGGACGCTTCACGATCGCCGACGTCTCCCGGAGCATTACCGACAAGCTCGTCCGTCGCCATCCGCACGTCTTTGCCGACGTCCAGGTGCGCGACGCGCAGGAGGTCATCCACAACTGGGGCCGTATCAAGGACGAGGAGCGCAAGGCCAAGGGTGAGGTTGGAATTCTGGCCGGAGTACCCCGCACGCTGCCCGCGCTCGTCCGCGCTCAGCAGGTGGACGAGAAGGTGGCACGCGCGAGTGGCCAGCGCACCGAGGGGCGCGACGTGATCGGCCACCTGCGCCAGCATCAGACGGAGCTCGAGGCCGCGGTCGCGGCCGGCGACCGGGCATCGACGGAGCGCGAGCTGGGAGAGCTGCTCTTCAGCATCGCGCGCCTCGCCCATCACCTCGACCTCTCGGCAGAGATCGCCCTCCGCTCCGTCACGGAGCGCTTCGTCGCTCACGTCGAGCACCTCGAAGGCGCCGCGCGCAAGCGGGGGGCGACGCTCGCCGAGCTCGATCCAGCCGAGCTCGCGCCGTTGCGGCGCACGCCCGGTGCCAGTCGCGCCGATTGATGCGATTTGACGCGTCGCGGAGCCGCATGGTAGCAGGCAAGCCAGGAGGTCCGCGCACGTGGCGAATCACCCCTCGGCGCTGAAGCGTCACCGGCAGAGCGAGAAGCGTCGGCTCCGCAATCAC
>VBLA01000535.1 GCA_005879245.1 Deltaproteobacteria bacterium | reverse complement strand
GCGAGGAACCCCGGCGGCGACTGAGCCGGCGCTGCCCCCCGGCCGCAACGCCATTGCTGTTGCCCGGCGATACTCCCGGCGAAGGTAGATCGCGCGTCTCGCGTGAGCCCGACAAACCGGGCAGCTCTGTCGCGATGTGGTTGTCGTCGCGGCGGGGCGGCTGGTAGAAGCCGGGCATGAGCCGGGCGCCCGATCGTCTGCCTCCCGGCAAGCTCACCTACGAGGACTACGTGGAGCTGCCGGATGACGGGCGGCGCTACGAGATCCTCGACGGGGAACTCGAGGTGAGCCCGGCGCCGGCGCCGGGGCACCAGCGAGTGTCGGGGAATCTCTTTTTCATCCTTCACGGTCATGTGCAGACCGGTGGGCTGGGAAGTGTCTATTGCGCCCCGATCGACGTGATTCTCGCCAACACCACGATCGTGCAGCCCGACCTGGTGTTCATCGTCAGGGGTCGGGAATCGATCGTCACCAACCGCGCGATCGAGGGCCCCCCGGATCTCGCCGTCGAGATTCTCTCTCCCTGGTCGGTCCGCAGGGACCGCGGCACGAAGGCGGGACTCTACGCGCGCTTCGGGATCCCGCACTACTGGGTCGTGGACCCGGACGCCCGGGCAGTCGAGCTCTACGCGGCGGAAGGGTTGGAGTACCGCCTCGTGGGCACGCACGAGGACGTCGCCAGCGTCCGCACCGCGGTTTTCCCGGATCTCGCGATCGACCTCGGCTACGTCTGGGTCTGAGCGTGCGCCGCCGCTGACGGGCAGGTCATGGGGTGAGCCTTGGAAGGACGCCGGGGCGCCTGGCATGCCACGCCCGGAGCGACGGCGCCGGGCTTCCCGGCTTCGTCGAGCGCGAGTTCCGAGAGTTCCTCTCGTGCGGCGTGCTGGCCCGCGGCTCGCCGCCCGCGTGCGATGCGGGGGCTGCGCCTTCGCTGCACGACTCCGCGGCCGAAGGCGGGCGCCCACAATCTGGGGCTTCGCCAACCTTCCCAGATTGTCGTTCCTACGGGCTACCCGCTCAGCCTTCGTACTTGAAGGAAAGCTTTACCTTGGCGCGGTACTGGCGCACCTTGCCGTTTTCGAGCTGCATGTCGAGCTGGGAGACCTCCGCGATCCGAAGGTCGCGAAGGGTCTCGCCCGCGCGATTCACCGCCGCCGCGGCGGCCTTTTCCCACGAATCCGTGCTCGTTCCTACCAGCTCGATCACCTTGTAGACGCTCTCAGCCATGGCCGTCCCTCCTTGCGCGCTCGCTAGCGCAGGTCGGGGTTGGCTATAAACCCTGCGCCGTCCAGGTCGATGAGGGATACAGCGGCGCGACCCATCGCCGCGGGCTGGACTCCTCCCTCCCCGAGCACGGCTCTCACGTCCCGTCGGCGCCGGTCATCCCCTAACCACGGCAGTCCCTTTCGCGACCGAACGCGCTACGAGGCGAGGCCCGCGTCCCGGCGACCCGCAGGCGGCGCCGTCGGCTCGGCATGGAGGAACGATGAAGGGACTTCCGAGCATGCGAGGCATGGTTCTCTGGTGCATTGCCACGGCCCTCGCCATCCCGACGGGAGCGAGAGCGGATAGCTGCAACCCGTTCGGGAACGCGCCGCGCGCGATCGTTCCGGACGTGACTCAAACCACGTGCGCGAACGGGACGACGATGGGTCCATGGTCCGATTCCGACGGGACGCAGCGCCGCGCGTGTCTCTACGAACCTGCGTCCGCGTCAGTGGCGAAGCCACTCCCGCTGATCGTCTACATCCATCCGTCGCTCTTCACCGCGGACACGCTCGCCGTCGCCACCAACATCCTCGACTTCCGCGACACGGCGAACGTGAGCGACGACCCGGCACGGCCCGGCTTCATCGTCGTCGCTCCCGAAGGACGCGCGACGACGCACTTCTATCCGCAGCCCGACGATCAGGGCACGGGATGGGACAACTGGTACCGGCAGCTCGACAAGTCGGGCGGTGCCGTCACCGTCGGTGGGGTGAGCTATCCGCAGAACGTCGATGCCGCCACGATCGACCACTTCATCGACGAGGAGGTCGCCACGGGCAAGGTCGACACGAGGCGGATCTACGTCACGGGATGGTCGAACGGCGCCGCGATGGGGTTCTTGTATGCCTTGAGCCGGCGCCGCATCGCGGCGGCGGCCGTCTACACTGCCCCGAATCCCTTCGAGGCGTTCAACGATCCCTGCCCGCAGCAACCCGTGAGACTGCGGCCGCGNCACGCAGCTCGTTGGCGTCCACGCGCAGGTGACGGACGTCATCATCGATGGGTCACAGGTGCAGGTACCCATGTGCGACGCCGGGTGTGGGACGAATCCCGACGGGGACATGAACTTCGCCGACAACCCGCGCGGCTACACGGAGGGGTCGCAGAACCACACCCCGTGGCCGTCGTCCTGGACGCAGAGCATGCTCGACTTCTTCCGCATGCATCGGCTCCATGGACATCCCTAGCCGTCTGGCCGTCATCGCCCCTCGAGCGCGCGATCGATGAAGGAGGTCACGGCGGTGAGCACCTCCCCGCGGTTCGTCTCGTTCAGCACCTCGTGCCGTGCGCCCGGGTAGACGATCGACTCGAGGCGCTCGCCCCGGACTCGCTCCATCGCCGCGCGAGTTTCCGCCAGCGGTGTGAGCGCATCGTCCTCGCCGTGCAGCCAGAGCGTCGGGAGCCGCCCGAGGCGCGGACCGGCCGCGATCGTGCGCACCGCCGCGAACAGCGCTTCGAGCGTCGCGCGGCGGAAGGGGCCGTGCCAGACGAGAGGATCTTCCAGGTATGCGCGCCCGACCTCGGGGTCTCGCGACAGCGTCGACGGGTCGATCGGCAGGTCCGGAATCGGGTCCATCGCGAGCAACGCTTCGATCCCGGGGTTGCCGCCGATCGCCGGCCCGGAGAGAACGAGGGCGGCGAGCTCGCTCCCGTGGAGCTGCGCGTAACGGGTCGCCACCAGGCCACCCATCGAGTGGCCGATGAGCACGAGCGAATGGCCCGGACGATCGTCTCGCGCCTTGCGCGCTGCCGCGTGCAGATCGTCGACGAGGTCGTCGACCCGCTCGACGAGCGCCCGCTCGCCCTCCGAGCGGCCGTGTCCCAGATGATCGGGCGCGTACACCGCTCCGCCGTGGCGGACGAGGTGGCCGGCCACGTCCGCATAGCGGCCCGCGTGCTCGCCGTAGCCGTGCGCGACCAGCGCCATGTAGCGCGGGTGCTCGCAGGGCCATTCGTGCAGTACGATTCGCCCTCGGGTGCCGGCGAGTTCCGTTTGCCGTTGATGTCGCATGCTATCGTAGTCGTCAGATGCGCCGCAGCGCGGGTGCGGCTCCCGGGTGGAGCGCCAGCACCTCGGCGAACCCCTGCTCGAGACATCGGCCGAAACGCTCAGGGTCCGTGATCGCCGCGGGGTCGAGGTTGGCGGCGATGCAGCAGGTGTCTCCGTGGGTCACG
>VBLA01000534.1 GCA_005879245.1 Deltaproteobacteria bacterium | reverse complement strand
CGTCGTTCACGTAGACGTCGCCCAGGCGAGCGAGCTTGAGCGCGAAGCCCGCCTCGTTCTTCTCCTCCTCGGGGTGGAAGCGGAGGTTCTCGAGGACGAGCGCCTGCCCCGGGCCGAGTGCGTTCACCAGCCGCTCCGTCGTCTCGCCGATACAGTCCGGCGCCAGCTCGGCGGGCACGCCGAGCGCCTCCGCGAGATCTTTGGCGACCGGGCGGAGCGAGAGCTCCGGACGCCGCTCACCATCCGGCCGGCCAAGGTGCGATGCGATCAAGAGCCGGCCGCTCCGCTGCAGCACGAAGCGGAGCGAGGGGAGGGTGGCCTCGATGCGCGTACGGTCGCTGATCCGTCCCCGATCGAGCGGCATGTCCAGATCGGCGCGGAGGAAGACCCGCCTGCCCCGCAGCTCGAGGTCGCGCAGGGACCGCACGTGCCCACGCCTAGCCGAGGCTCCGGCCAACCAGCAGTGCCACGTCGCGCATGCGGTTCGAGAACCCCCACTCGTTGTCGTACCAGGAGAGGACCTTGCCTCCCGCATGGCGTCGTTGATCCCGGCCTCCGTCGCCGGGCGCTCGAGCTCGGCGGTGAGGTCGACGAGGGACACGTTCGGCGTCGGGACGCGCACGGCCATGCCGTCGAGCTTGCCGTTCAGCTCGGGCAGCACGAGGCCGATAGCCTTCGCGGCGCCCGTGCTGCTCGGGATCATCGAGAGCGCGGCGGCGCGCGCGCGGCGGAGGTCCTCGTGCGGCAGGTCCAGGATGCGCTGGTCGTTGGTGTAGGAGTGGACGGTGGTCATGAGCCCGCGCCGGATGCCGAACCGCTCGTGGAGGACCTTGGCGAGCGGCGCGAGGCAGTTGGTCGTGCACGACGCGTTGGAGAGGATCGTGTGCTTCTTCGCGTCGTAGGCCCGGTGGTTGACGCCCATGCAGATGGTGAGATCAGCACCCTTGGCGGGCGCGGAGATGATCACCTTCTTCGCCCCGGCCTCGAGGTGCTTCGCCGCCTTGTCGCGGTCGGTGAAGAGGCCGCTGCACTCGAGGACGAGGTCGACGCCGAGCTGCTTCCACGGGAGCCGGGCGGGATCCCGCTCGGCGAGGACGCGCACCTGCCTCCGGTCGATGACGAGGGCGTCGCTCTCGGCGCGGACGTCGCGCGCGAGCACCCCGTGCACGGAATCGAACTTGAGGAGGTGGGCGAGCGTCTTCGCGTCGGTGATGTCGTTGACGGCGACGAACTCGAGCGCGGCCTCGTCGAGACAGGCCCGCAGCACGTTCCGGCCGATGCGGCCGAAACCGTTGATGCCGATGCGGATCGTCGCCACGGTCGCCCTCCTCGTGAGCGAGGCCGCACGCCGAGTGGCGCGCGGCAAACGGAGATTTTTCATATTCCATGTCGACCTGGGAGGGTCAAGGTGAAGCGTTTCGTCGCATTTGTAACGTTTGACTGCCCCGGGGGTGTTGGCTAGGGTCCGAGCCGGTGGTGGGGGCGGCGTCGGGCATGATTCAGGACACGTTGCTGTGGGGAACGACGGCGCTCGGCGGTGTCGCCGTGCAGGTCGCCGGGCACCAGGAGAGCGTGCTCGACATGGTCCTCGGCTCGGGGCCGGTCGTGCGCGCGGTCCTCATCATCCTGCTCGGGTTCTCGGTGGGCTGCTGGGGGATCGCACTCGCCAAGAGCATCGAGATGCGGCGGGCGCGGCGACAGTCCGAGCGCTTCGTCGCGATCTTCTGGGATGCGAAGAATCTCGCCGCCATCCAGGTGGCCAGCGTCGATCTGAAGGAGAGTCCGGTGGCCCAGGTGTTCCGCGGCGGCTACCAGGAGCTCCAACGGTTCACCAAGGTCAAGCGCAACCCCGGCGGCGACGACGACCCGACCGAGCTCGGCGGCACCGACAACGTCCAGCGAGCGCTATCGCGCGCGCGCACGCAGGAGGTGACGCGCCTCGAGCGTGGGCTCACCTTTCTCGCCACGACGGCGAGCACGGCGCCCTTCATCGGCCTCTTCGGGACGGTGTGGGGCATCATGACGGCCTTCCGCGGGCTCTCGACGACGACGTCCTCGAGCATCCAGGCGGTCGCCCCCGGCATCGCCGAGGCGTTGATCGCGACGGCCGTCGGTCTCGCGGCGGCGATCCCGGCCGTCGTCATGTACAATCGCTTCGCGCGCCAGGTCCGCGTGCTCACGTCCGAGATGGACACCTTCGCCTCGGAGTTCCTCAACATCGCGGAGCGGCACTTCCTCAAGTGAGGACGGCGTAACCATGGCTTTCGATCAGGGTTCCTCCGAGAGCAATGCGATCTCGCAAATCAACGTGACGCCGCTGGTCGACGTCATGCTGGTGCTGCTCATCATCTTCATGGTGACCGCCCCCATCCTGCAGCAGGGCGTC
>VBLA01000522.1 GCA_005879245.1 Deltaproteobacteria bacterium | reverse complement strand
TCCGGCGACCGGTCGCGACGACGCTGCTCACGTCGGCGCTCGCCCTGGCCGGCGCGATCGCCTTCCGCCTCCTCCCCGTCGCCCCCTTGCCGCAGGTCGAATTCCCGACCATCCAGGTCTCCGCGGCTCTGCCGGGCGCGAGCCCGGAGACGATGGCCTCGGCGGTGGCGATGCCGCTCGAGCGACAGTTAGGCCGCATCGCCGGCGTGACCGAGGTGACGTCGACGAGCTCGCTCGGCTCGACCACCATCGTCCTGCAATTCGACCTCACCCGGAACATCGACGCCGCGGCGCGTGACGTGCAGGCGGCCATCAACGCGGCACGCGGCCAGCTCCCGACCAACCTGCCGAACAACCCGGCCTATCGGAAGGTCAATCCGGCCGACGCGCCCATCTTCATCCTCGCGCTCACCTCCGACACCCTGGATACGAGCCGCCTCTATGACGCCGCCTCCTCGATCCTGCAGCAGAAGCTGGCGCAGGTGGAGGG
This sequence comes from Deltaproteobacteria bacterium, assembly GCA_005879245.1. Lineage (GTDB taxonomy): Bacteria > Desulfobacterota > Binatia > DP-6 > DP-6 > DP-23. Next base: position 2,538 of record VBLA01000522.1, on the reverse strand, counting down.
CGTCGGTCAGGTGGTCGTCGGAGGGAGCGCCCTGCCGGCGGTCCGCGTGGAGCTGAACCCCACGGTGCTGAACAAGTACGGCATCGGCTTCGACGAGGTGCGCTCGGCGCTCGCCGCGGCCAACGCGAACCGCCCCAAGGGCGAGCTCGCGAATGGAACGACGGCGTGGAAGATCAGCGCCAACGACCAGCTCCTGCACGCCGAGCAGTACCGGTCGCTGGTCGTGGCCAATCGCCTCGGCCGTCCGGTGCATCTCGCCGATGTGGCCGACGTGGAGGACTCGGTCGAGGACGTGCGCACGACGGGCACTTCGCGCGGTGATCCCCGGAGCCATCGACCTGTCCGTGATGATCGATCGCACGACGACGATTCGTGCCTCCATCCGGGACGTCGAGCTCACGCTCCTCGTCGCGATCTCCCTCGTCGTGCTCGTGGTGTTCGTGTTCCTCCGGGACCCGTGGGCCACGGCCATTCCGGGCGTGGTGGTGCCGCTCTCGCTGGTCGGGACGTTCGGCGTCATGTACCTGCTGGGCTACAGCATCGACAACCTGTCGATGATGGCGCTCACGATCTCCACGGGGTTCGTCGTCGACGATGCGATCGTCGTGATCGAGAACGTCGCCCGGTACCTGCAGCAGGGAGTCCCGCCCTTCGAGGCCGCCCTCCGCGGAGCACGGGAGACCGGCTTCACGGTCCTCGCCATGAGCACCTCGCTCGTGGCGGTCTTCATCCCGATCCTTCTGATGGGCGGCATCGTCGGCCGCCTCTTCCGGGAATTCGCCGTCGTGCTCTCGGTGGCCGTCACGGTCTCGCTGGTCGTCTCGCTCACCACCACGCCGATGATGTGCGCGCAGCTCCTGCGCTCGGAGCGGGGTCGCACGCACGGGCGGCTCTACCAGGCGAGCGAGCGCGCCTTCGACTGGCTCCTCGCCCAGTACGAACGGAGCCTCTCGTGGGTGCTCCGCCACGCCCGCCTCGCCATGCTGGTCGCCGCGATCACGGTGGCGATCAACGTCTACCTCTTCATGGTCGTCCCGAAGGGATTCTTCCCCGAGCAGGACAACGGCCGCCTCATGGGAGCGATCCAGGCGGATCAGGACACGTCCTTCCAGGCGATGCAGGAGCGGTTCGCCCAGTTCGTCGAGATCGTCATGGCGGACCCGGCGGTGGACACGGTCGCGGGCTTCACGGGGGGGAACCAGGGGACCGCCAACACGGGGAGGATGTTCGTCTCCTTGAAGCCGATCACCGAGCGAACGGTGAGCGCCGACGACGTGATCGCCCGGCTCCGCCCGAAGCTCGCCGGGGTTCCCGGCGCGAGCCTCTATCTCCAGGCGATCCAGGACATCCGGGTGGGGGGACGCCTCAGCAACGCCCTCTTCCAGTTCACCCTGCAGGGGGACAACCTGCACGAGCTGGATCGCTGGGCGCCTCGCATGCTGGCGAAGCTACAGACCCTCCCGGATCTCGCGGACGTCAACACCGATCAGCAGAACCGGGGGCTCGAGGCCACGGTCACGATCGATCGGGACACCGCCGCGCGCCTCGGCGTCACGCCGCAGGCGATCGACGACGCGCTCTACGACGCTTTCGGGCAACGCCAGGTCTCGACCACGTACACCCAGCTGAATCAGTACCATGTCGTGATGGTGGTGGCGCCGAGGTTCTGGCGGAGCCCGGACACCCTGAAGCAGATCCACGTCCGGTCGACGAGGAACCAGGAGGTGCCCCTGAGTGCCATTGCGCAGTTCGCGCCGACGACGGCGGCGCTGGCCGTCAACCACCAGGGGCAGTTCCCCGCCGTCACCTTCTCCTTCAACCTCGCCCCCGGGGTCGCGCTCGGTGACGCCGTCACCGCCATCGAGACCACCGCCCGCGACCTCGGCCTCCCCCCCAGCATCCGCGCCACCTTCCAGGGCACCGCCCAGGCCTTCCAGGCCTCCCTCGCCAACGAGCCCCTGCTCATCCTCGCCGCGCTCGTCACCGTCTACATCGTCCTCGGCGTCCTCTACGAGAGCTACATCCACCCCCTCACCATCCTCTCCACCCTCCCCTCCGCCGGCGTCGGCGCCATCCTCGCGCTGCTGCTCTGCCGCACCGATCTCAGCGTGATCGCCCTCATCGGCATCATCCTGCTCATCGGGATCGTCAAGAAGAACGCCATCATGATGATCGACTTCGCGCTCGAGGCCGAGCGCACCGAGGGGAAGCCGCCCGAGGCGGCGATCTACGAGGCCTGCCTGCTGCGCTTCCGGCCCATCATGATGACCACGCTCGCGGCGCTCCTCGGCGGCCTGCCGCTCGCCCTCGGCACCGGCGTGGGGGCCGAGCTCCGCCGCCCGCTCGGCATCGCCATCGTCGGCGGCCTCCTCCTGAGCCAGCTCCTCACCCTCTACACCACCCCCGTCGTCTACCTCGCCTTCGATCGGCTGGCGCAGCGGATCGCGCGGCGCCGCCTGCCGAAGCCGGTCGACGAGCAGAGGGCGCTGGAGGCAGGGTGAACATCTCCGGCCCGTTCATCCGGCGACCGGTCGCGAC
>VBLA01000176.1 GCA_005879245.1 Deltaproteobacteria bacterium | reverse complement strand
TTCTCGATCTCGGCCCCCTTCTTGCCGATGACGATCCCGGGGCGCGCGGTGTGGATGTTGATCTTCGCCTTGTTCGCGGCCCGCTCGATTTCGATCTTCGACACCCCGGCGTGGTAGAGCCGCTTCTTCAGGAAGCTCCGGATCTTCGTGTCCTCGTGCAGGAGATCCGCATACTCGCGGCGCGCGAACCAGCGAGAGTCCCAGTTCTCGATGATGCCGAGGCGGAGCCCCTTCGGGTGAACTTTCTGTCCCACTATGCCTCCTTGGCCGAACCCCGGGCGTCCACCACCACCGTGATGTGGCTCGTCCGTTTGAAGATCTTGGTCGCACGCCCGTGGGCACGAGGCAGGAACCGCTTGGCGGTCGGCCCCTCGTCGACGAAGGCCCGCTTGACGTAGAGGACGTCGACGTCGGCCTGCTGCGTCGCCTCGGCGTTGGCGACCGCGGAGCGGAGGGTCTTCAGCACGACCTTCGCGCCGCGCTTGGGCGTGTACTCGAGCAGCGCCATCGCGGCTTCGACCGGCTTGCCCCGGATCAGCGCGACCACGAGGCGGGCTTTCTGCGCCGTCAGACGGACGAACCGGCTGGTTGCCCGCGTCTCCGTCATGCACGCCTCGCGCTCACGCCCCCGGCGCCTTCCGCGGCGGGGCGCCCGGTGCCGCCGGAGGGGCCGCCGACGGCGCCGCGCCCTCCACCTTGCCCTTGCGGTCGCCCGAATGGCCGTGGAACGTGCGCGTCGGTGCGAACTCGCCCAGGTGGTGACCGACCGCGTTCTCGGTGATGAAAACCGGGATGAACTTGCGCCCGTTGTGCACCGCGAACGTGAAGCCCACCATCTCGGGTGTAATCGTCGAGCGGCGCGACCACGTCTTCACCACCCGCTTCTCGCCCGAATCGATCATCGTCCGCACCTTCTTCATGAGGTGCGCGTCGATGAAGGGCCCCTTCTTGACCGATCGTGCCATGCGCTAGCGAACCTTCCGCCGCTGCACGATCCAGCGGTCCGTGCGCTTGTTGTGACGCGTCTTGTAGCCTTTGGTCGGCTTGCCCCACGGGCTCTGCGGATGATTTCCCTTGGAACGCCCCTCTCCGCCGCCGTGGGGATGGTCGACAGGATTCATCGCGATGCCCCGTACGCCGGAGCGGATCCCGAGCCAGCGCCGTCGCCCCGCCTTGCCGTAGGAAATGTTCTCGTGCTCGAGGTTGCCGACTTGGCCGATGGTGGCACGACAGGCGAGCCGCACGCGTCGGAGCTCACCGGAGGGCAGCTTGAGGAGCGCATAGTCGCCCTCCTTCGCCATGAGCTGGATGGTCGCCCCGGCGCTCCGCCCGAGCTGCCCTCCCCGGCCCTCGCGGAGCTCCACGTTGTGGATCATGGTTCCCAGGGGGATCTGCGCCAGGGGAAGGGCGTTGCCGAGCTTGATGTCCGCTTTCGGACCGGCCTCGACGCGATCGCCCACACCGAGGCCCACGGGGGCCAGGATGTAACGCTTCTCCCCGTCGGCGTATTGGAGCAGGGCGATGCGCGCGGAGCGGTTCGGATCGTATTCGATCGCCGCCACCCTCGCGGGCACACCGACCTTGTCGCGCTTGAAGTCGATGATCCGGTACAGGCGCTTGTGCCCCCCGCCGCGGTGGCGGAGCGTGATGCGCCCGAGGTTGTTCCGCCCCCCGGACTTGCTCAGGGGCGCCGTGAGCGACGGCTCCGGCTCTGTCTTGGTGATCTCCTTGAAGTCGAACCCCGTCTGGAAGCGGCGGCCGGGCGACGTCGGACGAAACTGCACCGTCGGCATACCGCTAGGCCCCCTCGAAGAAGTCGATGCGGCTACCCTCGGCGAGCGTCACGTAGGCCTTCTTCCAGTCGGGTCGCCGTCCGAGGTGTCGACCGACGCGCCGGACCTTGCCGAGCTGGCGGCTCGTCCGCACCTTCTCGACCCGGACCTTGAAGAGCACCTCCACCGCGCGCCGGATCTCGACCTTGTTCGCTCGTGGATGAACCCGGAACACGACCTGGTTCCCGAGCTCGTTCACCAGCGTGCCCTTCTCGGTGATGACCGGGCCCTGCACGACATCGGCGGGGTTCACGCCTATGCCTCCTCGCCGTCGCGGAGCCGTGCCACCACGCGCTCGAGCGCCTCACGCGTCATGACGAGCGCGGCGTGCCCCAGCACGTCGTAGACGTTGAGCCCACCGGCCAGGAGCACCTTCACACCCGGCAGGTTCCGCGCCGCTCGCTGGACCGCGTCGTCCGGGTGTGCGAGCACGACGAGCACGCTCTCCCCCTCGAGGCCGAGGCCGTGCAGGCACTCGACCATGCGCTTCGTCTTCGCCTCGGGTAGCTGCAGGCCGTCGACGACGAGGAGCTTCCCCGTCGAGTGGCGGGCGGCGACGGCGGCTCGGAGCGCGGCGCGGCGCGCCGTCTTCGGCAGGCGATAGGTGTAGCTACGCGGTTGCGGCCCGAAGATCGTACCGCCACCCGCCCAGATCGGCGACCGGCTGCTGCCGGCACGCGCGCGGCCCGTGCCCTTCTGCCGCCAGGGCTTCTTCCCGCCTCCGCTCACGAAGCCCCGCGTCTTGGTCGCGGCGGTTCCGGCCCGCCGCGATGCGAGCTGGCTCCGCACGACCTCGTGCAGCAGAGATTCGCGCAGCGGTCCGGCCAGGACGGCCGCGGGCACGTCGACGTCGCCCACCTTGCTCCCGCCCTGCGAGACGACCGGCACGGTGATCAGGTGCTCCGCCATGCGCCTACCGACGCGCCTCGGGCCGCTTGCGAACGAGGACCGTCCCCCCCCTGGCGCCGGGAATCGCCCCGCGCACGAGAAGGAGATGCTCCTCCCCCCGAACCGCGACCACCTCGAGGTTGCGGACAGTGACCCGTTCGGCGCCGTGGCGGCCAGCCATTCGCTTACCCTTGAACACCCGACCGGGGTACGAGCGGTTGCCGATCGATCCGCCGTGCCGGAAGTACTCGTGGGTCCCGTGCGAGCCGGGGAAGCCCGAGAAGTGGTGTCGCTTCATGACGCCCGTGGTACCGTGGCCCTTGCTCACGCCACTCACGTCGATGCGCTCGCCCGCGCGGAATAGCTCAGCGACGATCACCTCGCTGCCAACGGCCGGCGGGTCGCCATTGGCGAGCCGGAACTCGCGGAGCACCGCGAAGGTCCCCGTCCCCGCCTTCCCGAACTGTCCCGTCACGGGCTTGGGAAGGCGCTGGGGCTTGACCACACCGAACCCGAGCTGCGCGGCGGCGTAGCCGTGACGCTCCGGGCGACGGGTGGCCACCACCGTGCACGGCCCCGCCTGGATGACCGTCACCGGGACGAGAACCCCGGCGCCGGTATAGACCTGCGTCATCCCGAGCTTCCGTCCGATGAGGCCGGCGAGGGGCATCGTCTCCTACTGCAGCTTGATCTCGACGTCCACGCCGGCCGCCAGGTCGAGCTTGCCGAGGGCGTCGATCGTCTGCTGGGTCGGTTCGAGGATGTCGAGCAAGCGTTTGTGGGTCCGGATCTCGAATTGCTCGCGCGACTTCTTGTCGACGTGGGGCGAGCGATTCACGGTGAACCGTTCGATGTGCGTCGGCAGCGGAATGGGACCCGCAACCCGCCCTCCCGTCCGGCGCACCGTGTCGACGATCTCGCGCACCGACTGGTCGAGGAGACGGTAGTCATAGGCCTTCAGGCGAATGCGGATCTTCTCGTTCATGCCGGCGATTACTCGAAGATCTTCGTCACGACTCCCGCACCGACGGTGCGGCCACCCTCCCGAATTGCGAAGCGGAGCCCCTCGTCCATCGCGATCGGCGTGATCAGCTCGATCTTCATCTGGACGTTGTCACCCGGCATCACCATCTCGGTACCCTCGGGTAGGGTGCAGACGCCGGTCACGTCGGTCGTCCGGAAGTAGAACTGGGGTCGGTAGCCGTTGAAGAAGGGGGTGTGACGGCCGCCCTCCTCCTTGGTGAGCACGTAGGACTCGGCCTGGAACTTCGTGTGGGGCGTGATCGAGCCGGGCTTGGCGAGCACCTGTCCCCGCTCGATCTCTTCGCGCTTGAGGCCGCGCAGCAGGCAGCCGACGTTGTCGCCCGCGATGCCCTCGTCGAGGAGTTTACGGAACATCTCGACCCCGGTGACGACCGTCTTCTGCGTCGCGCGGATGCCGACGACCTCGACCTCCTCGCCCACCTTGATCTTACCCCGCTCGATGCGGCCGGTGGCGACGGTTCCCCGGCCGCTGATCGAGAAGACGTCCTCGACCGGCATGAGGAAGGCCTTCTCGATCTCGCGCTTCGGCTCGGGGATGTAGTTGTCGATCGCGTCCATGAGCGCCTGGATGGCGACGCTGCCGAGCTCGCCCGGGTCGCCCTCGAGGGCCTTCAGGGCGCTCCCTTTGATGATGGGGATGTCGTCGCCCGGGAACTCGTACTTGGTGAGGAGCTCACGTACCTCGAGCTCGACCAGATCGAGCAGCTCCTTGTCCTCGACCGCGTCGACCTTGTTCATGAACACGACGATGGCCGGTACGCCCACCTGGCGCGCCAGGAGGATGTGCTCGCGGGTCTGCGGCATCGGGCCGTCGGTCGCCGCCACCACCAGGATGGCCCCGTCCATCTGCGCTGCGCCCGTGATCATGTTCTTGATGTAGTCGGCGTGGCCGGGGCAGTCGACGTGTGCGTAGTGTCGCTTGCCCGTCTCGTACTCCACGTGCGCCGTGGCGATGGTGATGCCGCGCTCCCGTTCCTCGGGCGCCTTGTCGATCTGGTCGAAGGCCACGAACTGACCCATGCCCTTCCCCGCCTGCACCTTCGTGATGGCCGCGGTGAGAGTGGTCTTGCCGTGGTCGATGTGGCCGATGGTCCCCACGTTCACGTGGGGCTTCTTGCGCTCGAACTTTGCCTTTCCCATGGCTCTGCTCCCTCCGTCGCCCTCTTAGCCGGCCTGCGAGGCCTCCGCGAAGCGCGCGCCGGTGGCGCGCAGGGCCTCGGGGCCGACGCCTTTCGGCACCGGCTCGTAGTGCGAGAACTGCATCGTGAAGGTCGCGCGTCCCTGGGTGCGTGACCGCAGGTCCGTGGCATAGCCGAACATCTCGGCGAGCGGTACCAGGGCGGAGATCACCTGCGTGTTGCCGCGAGGTTCCTGGCCGGAGATCCGTCCCCGGCGGCGGTTGATGTCGCTGATCACGTCGCCCATCGATTCTTCGGGGGTCACCACCTCGAGCGTCATGATGGGCTCGAGGATGACGGGCGAGGCCTTGCCCATCGCCTCCTTGAACGCCATCGAGCCCGCGATCTTGAAGGCCATCTCCGAGGAGTCGACCTCGTGGTAGGAGCCGAAGATGACGGTCGCCTTCACGTCGACGACGGGGTAGCCCGCGAGGACACCCGACCCCAGCGCCTCCTTGATGCCCTTCCCGATCGCCGGAATGTACTCCCGCGGGATGACGCCCCCCTTGGTGCCGTCGACGTACTCGAAGCCGCCGCCCGGCCCGAGCGGCTCGACCCGGAGGACCACGTGGCCGTACTGGCCACGCCCTCCCGTCTGCCGGATGAAGCGCGCCTCCTGCTCGACCGCCTTCCGGATCGTCTCCTTGTAGGCGACCTGCGGCTTCCCCACGTTCGCGTCGACCTTGAACTCGCGCAGCAGCCGATCGACGATGATCTCGAGGTGCAGCTCGCCCATTCCGGAGATGAGCGTCTGACCGGTCTCCGGGTCCGAGGAGACGCGGAAGGAGGGATCCTCGGTGGCGAGCTTCTGGAGCGAGCCGCCCAGCCGCTCCTGGTCGACCTTGGTCTTCGGCTCGATGGCGATCGAGATGACGGGGTCGGGGAACTGCATGCGCTCGAGCACGATCGGATGGCTCTCGTCGCAGAGCGTGTCCCCCGTCGTCGTATCGCGCAGCCCGACCCCGGCGGCGATGTCGCCCGCGTAGACGTCCTTGATCTCCTCGCGTTTGTTGGCGTGCATCTTGAGGAGCCGTCCGATGCGCTCCTTCTTGCCCTTGACGGAGTTGTAGACGTAGGAGCCCGAGCTCATGACGCCGGCATAGACGCGGAGGAACGTGAGCGTCCCGACGTAGGGATCGCTCATGATCTTGAAGGCGAGCGCCGTGAAGGGCTCCGTGTCGCTCGGCAGGCGCTCCTCCTCGTTTCCTTTGTTGGGGTTGCTCCCCTTGACGGGCGGGATGTCGAGCGGCGACGGCAGGTAGTCGATCACCGCGTCGAGGAGCGGCTGGACACCCTTGTTCTTGAAGGAGCTCCCGCACACGATCGGTACAACCTGCATGCGCAGCGTCCCGGTACGGATCGCACCGCGGACCTCGGCCTCCGAGATCGCCTCGCCGTTCAGGTACTTCTCCATGAGCCGCTCGTCGACGTCGGCGAGCGCCTCGATGAGGCGTTCGCGGCTCGCCCGAGCCGCCTCGAGATGATCCTCGGGAATGTCCTCCTGGCGGTAGCGCGCGCCGAGGCTCTCGTCCTCCCACACGACCGCCTTCATCGTGACGAGGTCGATCACCCCCCGGAAGTTTTCTTCCGCGCCGAGCGGGAGCTGCAGCACGATCGGGTTCCCCCGCAGCCGCTCGCGGATCTCCCGAACGACCCGTTCGAAATCAGCGCCCACCCGGTCCATCTTGTTGACGAAGGCCACCCGCGGGACGCCGTAGCGGTCCGCCTGGCGCCAGACCGTCTCCGACTGCGGCTCCACACCACCGACGCCGCAGAACACGGCCACCGCGCCGTCCAGCACCCTGAGGCTCCGCTCCACCTCGATCGTGAAGTCGACGTGGCCCGGAGTATCGATGATGTTCACCCGGTGGTCGCGCCAGAGGCACGTGGTCGCCGCCGACGTGATGGTGATGCCGCGCTCCTGTTCCTGCACCATCCAGTCCATCACCGCGGTCCCCTCATGGACTTCACCGATCTTGTAGCTGATGCCGGTGTAGTAGAGGATCCGCTCGGTGGTGGTCGTCTTCCCCTCATCGATGTGAGCCATGATGCCGATGTTGCGGGTGCGTTCGAGAGGGACGGTGCGTGGCATGGCTGTGAGCCCGCGGGCGCCGAAGCGCTACCAGCGGTAGTGGGCGAAAGCCTTGTTGGCCTCCGCCATGCGGTGGGTGTCCTCCTTCTTCTTCATGGCGCCGCCGCGGCCGTTGGCCGCGTCGAGGATCTCCCCGGCGAGCCGCTCGACCATCGACTTCTCCGGACGGGCGCGGGCGTTCTGTACCACCCAGCGCATGGCGAGCGACCCGCGCCGCTGCGGCCGGACCTCGACGGGCACCTGGTAGGTGGCACCCCCGACGCGCCGCGAACGCACCTCGACCAGGGGCTTCACCTGCTCGAGCGCGCGCTTGAAGACGCCGATGGCATCCTCCTTGGCGCGTTCACTCACCAGATCGAGCGCTCCATAGAGGATACACTCGGTAAGGCTCTTCTTGCCGTCGTGCATCATCGCGTTCATGAACTTCGTCACCGACCGATCCTGGTACTTCGGATCGGGCAGCACCTCTCTCCGCTTGACCTCGCCTTTACGTGGCATGGCTATGGCACACTGCGGCTCTGGCCCGACGGTGACCTACCGTCCCGCCGGACACCGTTCGTTCACTTCGGTCTCTTCGCTCCGTACTTTGAGCGGCCCTGACGCCGATCCTGGACACCGATCGAGTCGAGAGTGCCGCGGACGATGTGGTAGCGCACACCGGGGAGGTCCTTCACCCGGCCTCCGCGGATGAGCACGACCGAATGCTCCTGAAGGTTGTGACCCACCCCGGGGATATAGGACGTCACCTCGATGCCGTTTGTCAGTCGGACCCGGGCGACCTTGCGCAGCGCTGAGTTCGGCTTCTTTGGCGTCGTCGTATAGACACGCGTGCACACGCCGCGCTTCTGCGGCGACCCCTGGAGGGCCGGGGCCGTTCGCTTCGCGCGTTGCTGCTCGCGTCCGCGTTTGAC
>VBLA01000175.1 GCA_005879245.1 Deltaproteobacteria bacterium | reverse complement strand
CCGGTGAACGTCTCGGCACGCGTCACGGCGGCGCTCGCGCGGGGCGACCTCTGCCATCGCGAGCCGGAATGTGAGGAGCTGCTCGCCCGCATCCGGGCACGACTCCTCGCGGCCTTCGCGCCGGCGGGAGGCTTCGCGGCGGTTCTCCTCACGGGCTCGGGTACGGCGGCGCTCGAGATGGCGGTGACAAGTGTCCTCTCCGAGCGCGGCCGCCTGGTCGTGGTCGCCAACGGCGTATACGGCGAGCGCATCGCCGCCATGGCGGCTACCGCGCGCCTGCCCCACACGGTGGTCGAGAGCGACTGGCTGTCGCCCCCCGCCCTCGCGGCCGTGGAGCGCGCGCTCCGTGTGCCGGACGTCGAGGCGGTAGCGGTCGTGCACCACGAAACGACGACGGGGCTTCTGAACGCGGTTGCGCAGGTGGGGCGCCTGGCCCGGACGCGTGGCAAGCTCCTCCTCGTCGACTCGGTGAGCGGGATCGGGGGAGACGGGCTCGATCTCGAGGAGGTGGGTGCGGACCTCGTCGTCGGGACGGCGGGCAAGTGCATCCAGGCCTTTCCCGGGATGGCGTTCGTGCTGGTCCGCGAGACCGCCCTCTCCCGGCTGGCAGCCCATCCCCGGCGCTCGCTCTACCTCTCGCTCTCGCTCCACTACGAGGCTCAGATCCGCGGCAGTGTCCCCTTCACTCCCGCCGTCCAGCTCGCCTACGCGCTCGACGAGGCGCTCGCGGAGCTGCTCGAGGAAGGTGTGGCCGCCCGCATCGCGCGCTACGGGGCCGCGGCGACCCTCCTCCGGGCCGGCTTCGCGCGCCTGGGGCTCACCTGCCTCCTTCCGTCCGATCTCCGCTCGAACTCCATCACCGCGCTCGGGCTCCCCGCCGGACACACCTACGCGAGCCTGCACGACGCCCTGAAGGCACGCGGCTTCGTCGTCTACGAGGGCCAGGGTCGGCTCGCGCAGGACATCTTCCGGGTCGCGAACATGGGGCACTTGACGGAGGCCGACTTCGTCAGCTTCCTCGACGCGCTCGCGGCGGTGCTCGGCGCGTGACGGCGATCCTGCTCGCCGCTGGCGTTGGCAAACGCCTGCACGGCCGGTCCGGCGGACGGCCAAAATGCCTCATCGAGGTCGGCGGAAAGAGCCTGCTCTGCCGCCTGCTCGACGCGCTCGCGGCGGCCGGGGTGTATGATGTGGCGGTCGTCGTGGGCTTCGGGGCGGAAGCGGTGCGCGCCGCCCTCGATCCGCCTCCCCCTGGCCTCCGTATCGGTGTCTTCACCAACCCGCGCTACCGCGAAGGAGCGATTCTCTCCCTCTGGGCGGCGCGCGCTGCGCTCACCGGGCCGGTCCTCGTGATGGACGCCGACGTGCTCTGCGCGCCGACACTGATCGCCCGCCTCGTCGGCTCGGCGCACCCCAATTGCTTCCTCCTGGACGCGAGCGTCGCGCCGACGGGCGAGGAGCAGATGCTCCTCGTCGAGGGGGGCCGGGTGCGGAACGTCGTGCGCGGTGGCGCGCCGGGCTACGAGCTCTCCGGCGAGTCCGTCGGCTTCCTCAAGCTCTCGGGCGAAGCCGCCCGGCTGCTGGCCGACCTCCTCGAGCGGCGCCTCGCGGCCGGCGACACGGGTATCGAGCACGAGGAGGTCTACCCGGAGCTCCTCGCGCTCGTGGAGGTGGGCTACGAGCGGATCGACGGCCTGCCGTGGACGGAGATCGACTTCCCCGAGGACGTCGCGCACGCGGCGCGCGAGATCCTCCCCCGCCTGGGCGAATGAACGGCACTCCCATCCGCGAGGCGATCGTGTTCACCGACCCCCGGGGCGTCCGGCCCATCGCGGGCGTACCGCTCCTCGTACGGACCATGCTCGTCCTGCAGCGGGCCGGCCTGGAGCGTTGCACGCTCGTCGGTGAAGCGGGTCTGCCTGACGATTGCCGCATCCGCCTGGAGGTGACGGCGGTGCCGTCCCTCGTTCCGCCCGACGACCCGGCGCTTCGCCTCGTGATCGGCCCGGGCGCCGTGATCGACGAGACCCTCGTACGTGACCTCCAGGCCCGCGCACGACCGGGGGAGGTGCTCGCGGTCGAGCACGATGGAGTGCGAGTCTCGGTCGCCCCGGGGCCGCGCGTCCTCGACGGCGACTGCCCCCGACTTCGCCTGTCTGCCGGCACGCTCGCCTGCGCCGAGGCGCCACCCGCGAGGGTCGAGCATGCCCTCCTTCGGGCGCTCGAGAATCCGCGCGACGGTTACCTCGATCGTCTCCTGTACCGGCGTCTCTCACGTCCCACGACGCGCGTCCTGGCTCGCGGCCCGTGCTCGCCAAACGCCGTCACGCTCGTCGGGATCGGGCTGGGGGCGCTGGGTGGAATCCTCTTCGGGCTACCTGGACAGGCGGCCTTGCTCGCCGCCCTCCTCTGTCTGCTCGCGTCGGGCGTGCTCGACTGCTCGGATGGCGAGCTCGCGCGGCTACGCTTCGCGGAGTCGCGCCTGGGGCACTGGCTCGACGTCAGCGGGGACACGGTCGTGCATCTCTGTGTCCTCGGAGGGATCGCGGCGCGCATCGCAGCTTCCGGACGCTCGCCCGGCTGGGCGGCGCTCACGGGGCTCGGCGCAGGGGTCCTCGGCGCCTTCGCCGTGATGACCTGGAGCGAGCAGAGCGAAGCTCGGCGCCGGCGGGTGCCGGGCTGGGAGAACCGACTGCTCGACGGCGTGCTCTCCCCGCTCAGCACACGCGACTGGTACGTCTTCATGGTCGCTTTCGCGCTCGCCCGTCAGCTCGAGTGGCTCGTCCCCGCCGCTGCCGTGGGAGCGCAGGTGTTCTGGGTCGCGGGTCTCGTGGCGCTCGTGCGGGTCCTCGGTCGCGTGCCGGGCGTGCACGCTCCGCAGTGACCCGAGGGCCGATTGACACCACGGCGGGTGAAGGTGGTTGCGGCGGCAGGCCGGAAGGCGCTTGGCGGCGGTAGGTTCGCTTCCGAGTTCTCCCCCGTGGCGCCGGACGGCAGGGCCGCGGCCTTCATCGCCGGTCTGGACGGGACGGGCGCGGGGAGGGGTCTCGCATCTCGGGCGCGGAAGCGAAGCTCGGCCTCTTCAGCGTGACGCCGTAGCGGTCAGGTCCAGCGAAGGCGGCTGCGCGTCGCCCAGTAGCGTTCCGGTGGTTCGGCGACTGCCCGGAGCGCCCTCCGGGTGGTCTCGTCGAGCGAGAGCTCCAGAGCGGCCAGGTGCGAGGCGAGCTGGGTCGTGGTGGCGGCGCCGGAAAGGGCCACGTCGACGAAGGGGTGCGTCAGGGCGAAGGCGAGCGCGAGACGGTCGAGGCTGATCCCGCTCGCCACGGCGCGCAGCCGGGCGAGAAGGGGTGCGTCCTCGGGCCGCTCGTTCGCGTCGGTCAGCCGGCCGTTGGCGAACACCTCCTTCACGATGACTCCGAGCCCTGCGTCGTGCGCGCGCGCGAGAGACGGGGCGAGTGAGGGCTCGAGGCAGTTGAACGTCGCCTGCACGACGTCGAAGACACGCTCGCCGTCGACCCGGACCTCGAGCGCGCGCTCGAGCGTGGCCGCCGAGGTGGCGCCAGAGAGGGTCAGGCCCACCGCCCGATAGGCACCCTCGCCGCGTCCCCGCAGCAGGGCGCGGAGCAGGGACTCGTCGTCGAGGCAGCCCGACTCCAGGGTCGCGCTGTGGATCTGGTAGAGATCGAGCCAGTCGCCGAGGAGTGCACGGGTCTCCGCCAGCTGGGAGGTGAAGCGGTCGAGCGACAGTTCCTTCTCCTCGTGCACGGGAGCCTTCACCGCCCAGCCGGCCGTGTAGCGGTAGCCCCACTTGCTTCCCACGGTTGCCGTCTGGCGGGGAACGCGGCGTTCCTCCAGCCAGCGCGCGAGGAACTCCTCCGCTCGTCCGTAGCTGCGCGCCACGTCGAAGTAGCGGACGCCGCCGGTGCGGGCGGTGTCGAGCAGCTCGGTCGCGCGTGCCGAGAGCGCCGCGGGCGTACGCTCGGCCGGCAGGTCGTTGGAACGGCCGAGCGTGATGTAGCCCGGCCGGCCGACCGCGGCGAGGCCGAGCCCGAGGCGCGACACGACGAGCCCTCTCGGCCCGAGTGGAAGAACCGGGATCACGATCCGGGGCGCCGGCGCCGGAGCACGACGCGACTCAGAGCTCTGCTCGCCGCGGTTGCATCGCCGTCCGACACGTGAGGTAGACGAGTCCGACCGCGTCGAATACGAGCTCGCGCGCGCGCTTGAGCAGCCAGAGCGCGACGCCCGCCGCCTCGGGAATGCCGAGGAAGCTGCACAGGGCGACGCCTCCCACTTCCTGTGCCCCGAGCCCGCCCGGGATGACGAGCGCCACGGCGCGTATCGGCTGCGACAGGGCCTCGACGATGAGCGCGTCGCGGAGCGAGATCTGCTCCCCGAGCAGCGTCATGAAGAGCTTCACCTCGAGCACGCCGACGAGCCAGGCCGCGAAGTGCCAGAGCGTCGCTCGCAGGAACGCACGCCGCTCGATGCGGTAGAAGTCCGCGAGCCGTGCGTCGATCGCCGCGGCCCTCGCCTCGAGCCGCGCGACGACCGCGGAGCGGGGGATGAGTCGTCGCGTCCACCGCCACACGGTCGACACCGGGCCCCGACGCTGCAGCCGGACGAGCAGCAGCGTGAAGCCGGCACCTACGACCAGGAGGAGCGCGACCCAGACCGCGCCCGCGACGTGTCGTTCGAGCCGGTCGAACAGCGCGGCCAGGCCAACCAGCACGAAGGCGCTCTGCGACGCGATGAGCGCGGTCCTCGCGATCACGACCGACGCGAGGGCATCGGAGCCCGAGACGCCGAAGGCGCGCAGCAGGTGAGCTTTCACCGGCTCGCCGCCGACCGCGGCCGTCGGCGTCATGCTGTTCACCGCCTCGCCCGCCATGCGCACGAGGTAGAGGGAGGAGAAGGGAATGCGGGCCCCTGCGGGGAGGGTGCATCGCCAGCCGCTGGTGTCGAGGACGTTGATCACGATGTAGGGGACCAGGATGAGCGGTGCCGCCCAGCCGAGAATCCGAAAGCGCGCCAGAACCGGCGCCAGCCCCGCGTAGGACACGAGGAGGGCGAGCAACACCGTGCCCAGAACGACGGCGGCGATCCGACGCCCCGTCCGCGGGCCGGAACTCGGCCCCCCGGACGGCTCAGGCGTCCAGGCTGTGGCGGGTGGCTGCATGCTCGGCTGCTTCCAGCACCTCGACCACGCGAAGTGATCGGGCGCCGCTCGAGAGCGGCTCGGTGCCGGTCCGGATGCTGTCGACGAAGTGCCGGGCCGCGAGCCCCAGCGGCTCGGCACCGGCTGGGACCTCGAGCGGACGGGCGGCAAACTGGCGCACCGGGACGAGGTTGCCGTGCCGGTCATCGGTGTCGAGGGTATAGTCGTAAAGCGTGAGGGTCCGCTTCTTGAAGCGGCCCTCGTAGCGGAGCATCCGCTCGCTGCCGACCACCGTCACGCTCGCCGTCTTCTCGGGGTGGAGCCAGCTCAGGTAGAGGTGGGCAGAGATGCCGTCCTCCAGCTCGAGGTCGCAGACGGCCATGTCGGCGATGCCGGGACGGAGATGGGCGTGCTCGTGCAATCGGGCGCGCACGACGCGGCGGGGAACCAGGTGGAGAAGGATCGCCAGGTCGTGGGGTGCCGAGTTCCACCATACGTTGGAGTCACGCCGGATGCGTCCCATGCCGAGCCGCTCGAAGGAGAGGTGGTAGAGTTGGCCGAGCACACCGCGATCGACCAACCGCTTCATCTCGCCGACGAGCGGATCGTAAAGGAACGTCTCGTCGACGAACAGTAGCCGTCCGCCAGCCCGTGCGGCCTCCACGAGCTCGCGGCCCTGGGCGGCGGTGAGCGCCAGCGGCTTCTCCACCCAGACGTGCTTCCCCGCCCGCAGGGCGGCGAGCGCGAGGACGTGATGGCTCGCGGGCGGCGTGGCGAGGACGACCGCGTCCACGGCGGCGGTGGCGAGCACCTTCGCGTAGTCGGTGACGCAGCGCGCCCCGGCGTGCGCTTCGCCGGAACGGGCGAGCTGCTGCTCTTCCTGGTCGCAGAGGGCAGCGATCCGGGCTCCCGGGGTCTTGCCGAAAATGCGGAGGAGATTGGCGCCCCAGTACCCGAGCCCGACGAGTGCGACGTTCACGGTCGTCGAGCGCATCAGAACACGGCTCGCACCCGAAAGACCCCGACCTCCCGCGCGCACCGGTAGCGCCGCACGTTGTAGCCGACCGCCCACCCGACGCCGGCGGCGAGGAGCGCCCCGAGCGCGACCACGAGTGCCGGCCCGCGCTCGCCCGGCCATCCGAGAGCGGTGAGCACGGCGAGCAGCGCGCCCGCGACGAGGGCAGCCGGCGCCCCGCGGACGGTGCGGTCGAGTCGCGGGCCAGGCGGCCGGCGCCGCGCGAGGAGCGGCAGCGCCAGCAGGTCGCGCACGACGGCGAACGTGCGACCCAGACCGTAGTGCGAGCCGCCCGCGCCGCGCTCCCGGTCGTTCACCCACACCTCGCCGACGCGTGAGGGATCCACACCGAGGATGGCTGGCAGGAAGCGGTTCATGCCGCGCGGCAGCTGCGCGCCTGCCACCACCTCCCGGCGATAGACCTTGAGCCCGCACCCGCAGTCGTACACCGGAACGCCCGTGGCGCGCACGATCAACCAGTTCGCGACACGCGAGGGGAGGACGCGCGTGAGGAATCGCTCCTTCCGCTGGTACCGTCGGCCGCTCACCACGTCCAGCTCGGACCCGAGGCGAGCGAGCAGCCGGGGAATGTCCGCCGGATCGTTCTGCCCGTCGCCGTCGAGCGTTACCACCACGGCGCCGCGGGCGTGCGCGAAGCCGGCGGAGAGCGCGGCCGCCTCGCCGAAGTTGCCGTCCAAGTCGACGATTTTCAGGTGCGGGTCGCTCTGCCGGAGAGCCTCCAGACACGCGCGCGTGTCGTCCTTGCTGCCGTCGTTGACGAAGATCGCCTCGTAGGCGACGTCCAGATCACGCGCGGTGCGCCTCAGCTCTTCGTGGAGCGGGCCGACGTTTCCCGCTTCGTTGTGGACCGGGATGACGAAGGACAGCCGAGGGGGCGGTGGTGCCTCCGTCATCTCCCGAAGAAGGCCACGACGGCGTCCCCCACGCGCACCACCTCGGCATCCGTGAGATCGGGGTGCACGGGGAGCGAGAGGATCTCGCGCGCGGCCTGCTCGGCGCGCGGGAGCGGGGGCATCTCGCCGAACGCCCGCAGCCAGGCCGGCTGTCGATGAACGGGTACGGGATAGTGAACGCCCGTCTCGATCTCATGGGCGGCGAGGTGCCTGCGGAGCGCATCCCGGCGCGGCGTGCGCACGACGTACTGGTGGTAGACATGCGTCCGTGTTGGATCTCGAGGCGGCACGGTGACCCGGGCGCCGAGCCGCTCATCGTAGTGCTGTGCGATGGCAGCCCGGCGACGGTTGCGGGCGTCGAGCAGGCGGAGCTTCACCCGCAGCATCGCGGCCTGGAGCTCGTCGAGCCGGCTGTTCGTGCCATAGCAGACATGCTCGTTCTTCGCGGCCTGCCCGTGCGTCCCGAGCAGGCGCACGCGTCCCGCGAGCGCGGCGTCGTTGGTGCTGACCAGGCCGGCGTCCCCGTAGGCGGCGAGGTTCTTCACTACCCCCAGGCTGAAGGCGCCGACGGTGCCGAAGGACCCCACCCGCCGCCCGTCGAGCGCTGCGCCGTGAGCGTGCGAGCAGTCCTCGATGAGGATGAGGTCGCGCGCCCGCGCGAGCGCGAGGATCGGGCGGAGGTCGACCGGCAGGCCATAGAGATGCACGACGAGGATGCCGCGTGTCCGTTCCGTCAGGCTCGCCTCGAGGGCGGCGGGATCGGGCCCCAGATCATCGAGCCGGATGTCGACCGGAATCGGCGACACCCCCGCATGCTGCAGGGCCTCGACGGCGGCGACGAAGCTGTTGGCCTGGAGGAGCACTTCGTCGCCGGGGCCGAGCCCGGCGGCGAGCACGGCGAGGAGGAGCGCATCGGTGCCGGAGGCGACCCCCCGCACGTGCCGGACCCCGAGGTAGGCGGCCATCTCCGCCTCGAATGCCCTCGCCTCGTCGCCGCCGAGCAGATGCATACGTCGGAACACGCGCTCGCACGCCGCAAGCAGCTCGTGCCGGTGCGCGCGGTACTCATGGGTCAAGTCCAGCAGGGCGACCCGGGTTGGTACCGCTTGGCGCGCCATCGCTTCCATCAATGGCTCCTGGCCAAAATTTCGCGGATGCTATCGATCGCTTCGGGCATGTGCAAGAACGCCAGGGGTA
>VBLA01000532.1 GCA_005879245.1 Deltaproteobacteria bacterium | reverse complement strand
TCACCGCGGTCTTCACGATCCCGGAGGACGCGCTTCCGCCCATCATCAAGAAGTTGACCGCCGGTGAGCAGCTCCGGGCGGAAGCCTACGATCGGGCCGACCAGACCCAGATCGCCTCCGGCTCGCTGCTGACCGCCGACAACCAGATCGACCCGAGCACGGGGACGGTACGACTGAAGGCCGTCTTCGAGAACACCGACGGCGTCCTCTTCCCCAACCAGTTCGTGAACGTGCACCTGTTGCTCGACGTGAAACGCGGCGCCGTGATCGTGCCGGTCGCCGCGATCCAGCGCGGCGCACGCGGCACCTTCGTCTACGTGGTGAAGCCGGACCACACGGTCGAGATGCGTCCGGTCACCGTCGGTCCGACCGGGCGCACGGAGGCCGCGATCGACTCGGGGGTCGCCGCCGGGGAGGTGGTCGTGTTGGAGGGCGTCGACAAGCTCCGCGAAGGGAGCGCGGTGCAGGTGCGCGGGCCGGAGCGCGAGGGGGCGAGTCCGAAGCCCGGGGCATGAACCCGTCGCGGCTCTTCATCCTTCGGCCCGTCGCCACCTCGCTGCTGATGGCGGCGATTCTGCTCGCGGGCGCGATCGCGTACCTCGAGCTGCCCGTCTCCGAGCGGCAGTTCGGGCAGATGCCGGGGCTCAAGGAGATGCTGTCGACGAGCTCCTTCGGTAGCTCCGTCATCACGCTCCAGTTCGCACTCGACCTGAGCATCGACGTCGCGGAGCAGGAGGTGCAGGCCGCCATCAACGCGGCCGCCACGTACCTGCCGCGTGACCTGCCCAACCCGCCCGTCTACAGCAAGACGAACCCCGCCGACGCCCCGGTCCTCACCCTCGGGCTGACGTCCGACGCCTTGCCGCTGTCGAGCGTGCAGGACCTCGCCGACACGCGCCTGGCGCAGAAGATCTCGCAGCTTCCCGGGGTGGGCCTCGTGAGCCTGAGCGGTGGGCAGAAGCCGGCGGTGCGCATCCAGGCCAACCCCACTGCCCTCGCCGCCTACGACCTCGGCCTGGAGGATGTCCGTTCCGCCGTCGCGCAGGCGAACGTGAACCAGGCGAAGGGCAACTTCGAGGGCAGCAAGCAGGCCTACACGATCGACGCCAACGACCAGCTCCTCTCGAGCGACGACTACCGGCGCCTCGTGATCGCGTACCGGAATGGCGCGGCCGTACGCCTCTCGGACGTAGCCGACGTCAAGGACGACGCCGAGAACGTGAAGCAGGCGGCCTGGATAGGCGACGTCCCCGCCGTGATCATGAACATCCAGCGGCAGCCGGGTGCCAACATCATCGGCGTCGTGGATCGCATCAAGCGGCTCCTGCCGCAGCTCGCCACGGCCTTGCCGCCGTCGGTGAAGGTGAGCGTCCTGACCGATCGCACCACGACCATCCGGGCTTCGGTGCGGGACGTGCAGTTCTCGTTGATGCTCACGGTCGTCCTGGTCGTCATGGTCCTCTTCCTCTTCCTGCGGAGCGCGGCGGCGACGATCATCCCGAGCGTCGCGGTGCCGCTCTCCATCGCCGGAACCTTCGGCGTGATGTATCTGCTCGGCTACAGCCTCGACAATCTCTCGCTGATGGCCCTCACCATCTCGACCGGATTCGTGGTGGACGACGCCATCGTGATGATCGAGAACATCGCCCGCTACATCGAGCGTGGCGATCCGCCGCTCCAGGCTGCCCTCGAAGGCTCTGCCCAGATCGGGTTCACGATTCTCTCCCTCACGGTGTCGCTGATCGCCGTGCTGATCCCGCTCCTCTTCATGGGCGACGTCGTGGGGCGGCTCTTCCGCGAGTTCGCGGTCACGCTCAGTGTCGCGATCCTCGTCTCGGCCGTCGTCTCGCTCACCTTGACGCCGATGATGAGCGCCCGGCTGCTCCGGAGCGCCGGGGAGCAGAGCAGGTTCTATCGCGCGTCCGAGCGATTTTTCGCGGCTCTCATCGAGCGCTACGGTACCACCCTGCGCTGGGTGCTCGAGCACCAGACCGCAACGCTGCTGGTCGCCGCCGGCACCTTGGTCGGGACGATCCTCCTCTACGTGGTGGTGCCGAAGGGGTTCTTTCCGATCCAGGACACGGGGGCCATCCTGGGGGTGTCCGAGGCGCCGCAGACGGTGTCGTTTGCCGCCATGGCGGAGCGCCAGCAGGCACTGGCCCGCATCATCCTTCAGGATCCCGCGGTGGAGAGCCTGTCGTCGTTCATCGGCATCGACGGCACCAACACGACGGGCAACAGCGGGCGCATCCAGATCAACCTGAAGCCCCTCGAGGCGCGCAGGCTGTCGGCCAGCGATGTGATCCGGCGCCTGCAGCCAGAGCTCGGCGCGGTGGAGGGCATAACGCTCTTCATGCAGCCTGTCCAGGATCTCACGATCGAGGACCGGGTCAGCCGCACGCAGTACCAGTACACCGTCGAGTCTCCCGACGCGGACCAGCTCCACTCCTGGGTCGCCCGCCTTCTCGAGGCGCTGCAGGCGCTCCCGGAGCTGCGCGACGTGGCGAGCGACCAGCAGAACGGTGGGCTCGAGGTCGCGCTCACGATCGACCGCGACACGGCCGCGCGCCTCGGCATCACGCCGCAGGCGATCGACGACACGCTCTACGACGCCTTCGGGCAGCGGCAGGTGTCGACGATCTTCACCCAGCTGAACCAGTACCACGTCGTGCTCGAGGTGAAGCCGAGCTTCCAGCAGAGCCCGGAAGCTTTGAAGGATCTCCACGTCCGCTCGGCGAGCGGGGCGCAGGTTCCGCTCGCCGCGATCGCGCAGTTCGCATCGAAGACGGCGCCCCTGGCCGTCAACCACCAGGGGCAGTTCCCCGCCGTCACCTTCTCCTTCAACCTCGCCCCCGGCGTCGCGCTCGGCGACGCCGTCACCGCCATCGAGACCACCGCCCGCGACCTCGGCCTCCCCCCCAGCATCCGCGCCACCTT
>VBLA01000531.1 GCA_005879245.1 Deltaproteobacteria bacterium | reverse complement strand
CTCAAGGCGACGGACGCCGACGACAACACCTTCACCGGGAACGCCTACGCGGCCAACGGGGAAATGGTCTTGCTGCAACGTGGGCTACGCAATCGCTTCGACGGCGACACGATGCCCGACGACGGGAGCATCACCGCGGAGGACAACTCCTCCACGTTCGTCAGCCATCAGGCGAGCACCCGGATCGCGCTGGACCCCACCAGCGTCGTCGTGTTCGACGACGAGCGGGGGGCCGTGTTCCAGCCGGACCAGCCCGGCATAGCCACCCTCGTGAGTCCCACGGGATCGATGCTCCGGCTCACGAACGCGCTCGTCGGGAACCACGCGCTGGTCCTCACCCTCCCGCTCTTCGCGGTGCCGCCGTCGCAGACCGTGAAGGTGACGCCCGTCGACTGGCCGACGTCGGGGGACGGGCAGCGCACCTGGATGACCGCGGGACCGAGCAACGAACTCGTCCGCTACGTCGTCGGTGGGCTCGTGCCGAACGGGGCCTATGTGGTCCGGAAGGGCAGCGTCCCCGTCGCGGTGGTGACGGCCGATGCGAGCGGGACGATCGCCTTCAGCAACGCGCCGGGAACCACACGGCCGGTCACCTACAGCGTCGCGCCCGTTGGGAGCCTCGTCGACCCCCCCATCATCAGCCTCCCGCCCCACGATAACCACGGCCACGCAACGGCCACGGAGACGGCGACGACGATTAGCAAGGAGCAGCAAAGGAGGGGAGCATGAGGATCAGCGTCTTCGGCCTCGGTTACGTCGGCTGCGTGACGGCAGCCTGTCTCGCGAAGGACGGCCATCGCGTCCTCGGCGTGGACGTTACACCGTCCAAGGTCGTGCGCTTCGGTCGCGGTCTCCCCACCGTGGTCGAGCCCCGTCTGGACGCTCTGCAGCCGGCGCGATGGAAGCCTGGATCTGAGCGCAGTCAGGGAGACCGCGGAAACCATCGGCCGGGCGCTGACCGCCAAGACGAGCCGCCATCTCGTCATCCTGCGCAGCACCGTTCCGCCGGGAACGGCCGAATCGATCATCCTCCCGGCGCTCGGGATCGATGGGGCACCAACGGAGCGACGCATCGGGTTCGTCGTCGTGCCCGAGTTCCTGCGCGAGGGCACGGCGATCGCCGACTACTACCACCCGTCCTTCGTCCTCGTGGGCAGCGCCGACGGCCAGCCCGACGGAAACGCAAGCACGGTCGCCGAACTCTTCAATTCGACCCGGGGACCTCTCACCTGGGTGCCCTATCGTGAGGCCGAGATGCTCAAGTCGGTCTGCAACGTCTTCCACGCCCTGAAGGTTGCCTTCGCAAACGAGATCGGCACCCTCTGCGCGGCGCTTTCCATCGACGGCCATGCCCTGATGGAGCGCTTCGTCACCGACCGCAAGCTCAACCTCTCCGCGGCGTACCTGCGGCCAGGACTGCCCTTCGGGGGATCGTGTCGCCCGAAGGACCTGCGGATGGTGCTCCATCTGTCCAACCGGGAGAACTGCGACCTCCCGGTGCTGCGTGCGGTGATGGGCAGCAACGAGAGTCATCTCCTGCGGACCGTGGAGAGGATCACCGACTGCGGGGGCCGTCGCGTCGCCCTCGACGGCCTTGCCTTCAAGAGCGGAACCGACGACCTACGTGAGAGCCCCCTCGTGCGCATCGCCGAGCACCTGCTCGGGAAGGGGTACGACCTCAAGATCTACGATCCGGCCGTCGAGGCCAGCCGCCTCACGGGTGCGAACCGGCAGTACATCGAGGAGCGCGTCCCGCACCTCTCGAGTCGCCTGGTGACCACTCTCGACGAGCTGCTCGACCGGATCGACGTACTGGTGGTCGCGCGCCACCGCGCCGAGCTGCTCGAGAGAGTGGCACGACTCGGCAGGCCGCCCCGGGTCGTCGATCTGGCGGGGCCCGTTCCCGGCGTCGAGATCGTCGTCGACGCCGTCTCGAAGCCGCGCTACCCACACGCCGTGGCCGCCTCCGCCCCCGCTCCCGTCAACCTGGAGGGCGCCTAGTTCGGCACGATCTCCAGCCAGGGCTTCTTCGATATGCTCTCGCGCGAGTGGATCTTAGCCACGGTCGTGGACGGGGCGAGGTTCCGGAGGCCGAAGCTCACGAAGCCTCTACCGGCCGCCACCGCGCTCTGGACGTATGTCGTCACGTCCACGTGGTAGGTCCTGTAGCTGGTCCTCTTCACCTTCACGGTCGCGAGCAGTTCACCGAGCGCGGGCATGTTGTTCCACCTGATGCCGCTTTCCGTCCAACCGTCGTCGGCGACGGCGTACACGCCGGTGTTCATCGTGTGTGTGCGCGAGGCGGCGGCGTTGAGATGGAGGATGACCGCGCTCGAGCCCGTCACGCCGCTCAACGAGAACTTCACGAACGCCTCGCGGTGGTAGCCGCTTCGATTCGTCTTGACGAAGAGCTGGCGGAGGGTGCCGAAGTTCATCGGGGCGTACGACCCGTCCCGCACGTAGGCGTCGGCCACGGGGTAGCGGATCAGGCTCGACGAGTCGCTGGGATTCGTGACTATGGTGATCGGCGCGCTGAACGGGGACGCGTTGCCGGCCGCATCGAGCGCCTGTACCGCATAGCGATACGTGGTTCCCGGCGCGAGCCCCGTGTCATTGTACTGGACCCCGGCGACGACGCTCACCGGCGATCCGTCGCGCTCGATGTCATAGCCCACCACCCCCACGTTGTCCGTGGACGCCGTCCACTGGAGGAACACCGACGTCTCCGACCTTCCGGCGGCGTTCAGGCCGGTGGGGGCTGTCGGTGCCTGCGTGTCCGTTCCTGTCCCGCCCGTGCACGGGACCACGGGATTGAAGTTGGATCCGAACGTCCCCACGGCGTTCCCCCCCGGGTTGTTCACCATGCGGTTGGCGCAGATCTGCCCCTGGGGACTGCGCTGGAACTTGATCCCGCCGCTTTGACTGTCGTGGA
>VBLA01000197.1:1743-13318 GCA_005879245.1 Deltaproteobacteria bacterium | reverse complement strand
CTTCTCCGAGCGGCGCCTCGCGCGCCTGCTCGACCCGGCGACGAACGGCGGCCTCCCCCCCTTCCTCATCCGCGATGAGGTCGGTGTGCGGAGCGGACTCATGGGGCTCCAGTACTGTGCCAGCTCGACGATCGCCGACAACGCCGTCCTCGCGCACCCGGCGAGTCTCGGCTCGGTCCCGACCAACGCCAACAACCAGGACGTGGTCGGCATGGGGAGCGTCGGGGTGCGGCAGGCCCGCCGGCTCCTCGAAAATGCCCGCCGGGTCGTGGCGATCGAGCTCCTCGCTGCTGCCGAGGCGCTCGACGTGGTGGGGGTGGAGGGGATCGCGGCCGGGACGCGCGCGGTGCACGACGCGGTGCGCACCGTCGTGGCGCCGCTCCTCGAGGATCGTCCGCTCGGTGCCGACGTCGAGCGACTGGCGGAGACGCTCGGCGTGATCGCGGCGATCGTGTGATTTTCCTCGTCGGGGCGATTCGGATATAGACCCCCCGCCGATGCGCGCGCAGACCATCGTCTTCGTCGAGCCCCCCTACGTCTGCTGGAATCGCGCGATGGATCGGGTGCGGGAGGGGGAGGAGGAGATCCCCGGGATCGGCACCCTCGTGCTCGCAGCCGTGGCGCGCGAGCGTGGCCACCGGGTCCACGTGGTGGACGGGAAGCGAAGCGGGACACCGGTCGAGACGGTCGCGCAGCAAGTGGCGGCGCTCGCGCCCGACCACGTCGGCTTCTCGGCGACGACGATCTCCGTCCACAACGCCGCGCGCATCGCGGCGCGGGTGAAGGCGCTCGTCCCCGATGCCGTCACCACGGTCGGCGGTCCGCATGTGAGCGCGGTTCCCGAGCGCACGCTCGCGATGTTCCCGGACTTCGACTACGGCATCGTGGGCGAGGGCGAACGCTCCTACCTGGAGCTCGTCGCCCGCCTGGCGGCGGGCGTGGACACGCAGGCTGTGCCGGGCCTCGTCTTCCGCGACGGCGACACGGTGCGGGCCAATCCGCGCGCGCCCTACCTGGAGGGTGACGAGCTCGACCGGCTCCCCGAGCCCGCCTGGGACCTCCTTCCCGACTTCCCGCTCCGGTTCCAGCCGAATGTGTTCAACTACCGCGCCACACCCGTGGCGAGCGTCGTGACGTCGCGCGGCTGCCCCTTCTCGTGCTCCTTCTGCGACCGCTCGACCTCGGGCCGGAAAGGGCGGTTCCACGGCGTCGACTACACGCTCGCCCTGTGCCAGCGCCTGGCGCGCCTCGGCGTGCGCCACATCCTCTTCTACGACGACCTGTTCACCGTCAGCCGCAAGCGGGTCGTCGAGCTGTGCGAGCGCTTCCTCACCGAGGGGCTCCGCTTCACGTGGAGCTGCAACAGCCATCCGAACCTGCTCGACGCCGACACGCTCCGGCTCATGCGGCGCGCCGGCTGCTGGCAGATCGCCTACGGCATCGAGTCGGGCTCGCAGCGCATCCTCGACGTCGTGAAGCACGAGGTGCGCATCCCCCGCATGCTGGAGACGCTCCGCATGACGCGCGCGGCCGGCATCCGCGTGAAAGGACTCCTCATGATGGCGCACCCGACCGAGGACGAGGACAGCCTCCGCGAGACCGTCGCCTTCCTCCGCACCGCGCCGCTCGACCTCATGCAGATCACGAAGTTCACGCCGTATCCGGGGACGCCCTCGTACCCGACCGTGCGGCAGCACGGGTGCTTCGTCGAGGACTGGGAGCGCATGAACGCCATGAACTGGGTGTTCGTGCCGAACGGCCTCACGCCGGGGCTCCTCGAGCGCTACTTCCGGCAGGCGTATCGCGCGTTCTACACCCGGCCGGACGTCCTCTGGGGACTCGCGAAGACGGTCGCCCACGAGCCGCGTTTCCTCCGCCGCGTGGCGACGTACGTGCGGGTGGGGCTCATGGGGTGGCTCGCGACGCCGGCGGCCGTCGCCGATCCTGAGACGGCGCTCGCCGCATAGCGGTGCGCACCGACGTCGCCGCTCTCATTCCCGCCTATCAGGCCGAGGCGACGGTGGGCTCGGTGGTGGCGGGCGCACGGCAGTACTGCGCGCGCGTCGTGGTCGTCGACGACGGCTCGACGGACGCGACCGCGGCGCGCGCGGTCGCGGCAGGAGCCGAGTGTCTCCGCCACGAACGGAATGCCGGCAAGGGCGCGGCGATCCGCACGGGACTGGCGGCGCTCGCCCGGACGGACATCGGGCGGGCGCTCACGCTCGATGCCGACGGCCAGCATCTCGCGGGCGAGATTCCCCCTTTGCTGGCGGCGTCGGATGCGAGCCCCGACGCGATCGTCGTCGGCGTGCGTCTCAAGAAGGGGCACACGATCGCCCGCGCAGCCCGCTTCGGGAACTGGATCGCCGATCGGTTGCTCCGGCTGATCGCGGGGCGGCCCCTCCCCGACACGCAGTGCGGGTTCCGCGTCTATCCGGTTGCGGCCACGCTCGTGCTGCGGGCGGGCGGGCCGCGCTACGAGTTCGAGACGGAGGTGCTGCTCCGGGCTGCCCGGCGGGGCATGCCGATCGTCGGCGTGCCGGTGCGGGTGCACTATCCGCCCATCGCCGAGCGTGTGAGCTACTACCGTCCGTGGGTCGACACCCTCCGCATCATCGCGGTCGTGCTCCGGGTCCTGGTGCGGCGGGCATGAACCGCTCGCTCCCCGGGGCCGCCCGGGAAGCCCTTGCCCCGCCGAAGGCCATTCCGCTAAGACCCTGACGCATGAAGACCATCGTGAGTCTCGTCGTCGTTGTCGTGATCGCCGTCGGCGGCTACCTCGGCTGGCAGTACTACCGGAGCCAGCAGATGGCGCAGAGCCCGGTGAAGGAGATCGCGAGCGAGAAGATCGAGCGCGTCGGCGACACGTGGCACGTGGCCTTCACGTCGCGCTTCGATGCGCCCGTCGACAAGGTCTACGAGGCGTTCAGCCAGCCCGAACGAGTGCACGAGTACGCGCCCGAGAACGTGCTCAAGTCGGAGCTGGTCAAGAGCGAGAACAATACCAAGGTGGTCGACATCATCGGGCGGCTCGACATCCTTCCGCCCGGCTTCAAGGTACAGAACATCCGCAACGAGCTGACCTTCTATCCGGCGGAGAAGCGGATCACGAGCCGTTCGATCGACTTCAAGCTCGCCGACATCAACTCGGAGTACCGCTTCGAGCCGGCCCCCGACGGGAAGGGCACGCTCCTCCGCTTCACGCAGACGAGCAAGGACAAGGCGCCGCTTCTGGGTGACCGTCGAGCGCGGCTTCGCCGCGCTCGACACGCCCCGAGCGCGCGGAGCGCGCGAGCAATCACCGGGAGCCGCACGCGTCAGCGTGCGGCGACGGGGGTCCGGGGCGCGCGGCGTGAGCCGCGCGGGAAGACAGCCGCAGCGAGCGGAGCGAGCGAGGACCGTACGGGCCCCCGGATAACAAATGTCAGCTTCCTCGGCGCGGCGACGACGCGGGGTGGAGGACCGCCGCCGGGGCCGCCGGAGATTGCGATCGTCGGGCGGTCGAACGTCGGGAAGTCCTCGCTGCTCAACTGTCTCGTCGGCCGGCGCGGCCTGGCGCGCATCAGCGCCACGCCGGGGCGGACGCGGCAGCTCAACTTCTTCCTGGTGAACGACCGCTTCGTGCTGGTGGACCTCCCGGGGTACGGCTTCGCCGTCGGCCCCGAGGCGGAGCGGCGCGCATGGGGGCCGCTGGTCGAGGAGTACCTGGAGGGCCGGCCGACGTTACGGGGTGTGGTCCTGATGGTCGACGCGCGGCGCGGTCTCGAGACCGACGAGGACGACCTGCTCGCCTACCTCGAGGCCGTCGATCTTCCCGTCGTCTTGGTGGCCACCAAGCTCGACAAGCTCCGCGCCAACGCGGCCAAGAGCGCGCTCGCGCGGATCGCGTCACAGCTCCGCGGGGGGGCTCCGCCGGGAGCCGGGATGGAGCCGATCGGCTTCTCCGCCCGCGATGGCGAGGGACGCGACGCGCTCTGGCGCGTGTTCTCCCGCTGGCTCGATGCGCCGCCCCGACGAGGGCCGCCGGCCGCGCGACGGGCGGGCCCATCGCCGCGCGCGTAGGCCCGACGCTTGTGGAGCCGCTCCTCGTGCGCCATAAGGCCGCGGGCAGCATGCCAGCGGACGGTGCCATCGGCATCTTCGACTCGGGGGTGGGGGGCCTCACCGTGCTGCATGCCTTGCTCGAGGTCCTCCCCCGGGAGGACCTCGTCTACCTCGGCGACACGGGGCGCCACCCCTACGGCACGAAGTCGGCCGAGACCGTCACCCGCTACAGCATCGAGAACGTGGAGTTCCTGGCGGTGAAGGGTCTGAAGCTCCTGGTCGTCGCCTGCAACAGCGCCTCCGCCGTGGCGCTCGACGCCCTCACGGCGCGCTACGCGTTCCCCGTCCTCGGGGTGATCGAGCCCGGGGCCCGCGCGGCGGTGGCGAGCACGCGGAACGGACGGATCGGGGTGATCGGCACCGATGCGACGATTGCCTCGGGCGCCTACACGCGGGCGCTCCGCGCGCTCCGGCCGACGCTCGAGATCTACACCCGACCCTGTCCGCTGCTCGTCCCCCTCGCGGAGGAAGGCTGGCTCGACGGCCCCGTGCCGCGCGGCGTGGCGGAGACGTACCTCGCCACGCTCCGCAAGAGCGGCATCGACACGCTCATCCTCGGCTGCACGCACTATCCGCTCCTCCGGCCGCTCATCGCCGACGTGATGGGCCCGGGCGTCACCCTCGTCGACTCGGCCGAGGAGACGGCGCGTGCGGCCGCCGCGCTCCTGGCGGAGCGCCAGCTCGCGCGCGCGGACGGCACGGGATCTACGAGCTTCTTCGTGACCGACGTGCCCGATCGGTTCGTCCGGATCGGGCACCGCTTTCTCGGCGCACGGGTCGAGTCGGCGGTGCGCGTGGAGCGATGAGCGGTCCCGTCCCGTCAGCTTGACCTGCCCCGGACCCCCGACGAGAATACGGCGCTTTCCATGCCGAGCCTGCTGACGCGCGTCTTCGGGAGCGCCAACGAGCGGACGCTCCGTCGCCTGTGGCCGATCGTCGAGGAGACGAACGCCCTCGAGGCGGACCTCCAGGCGCTGCCGCCGGAGGCGTTTCCGGCCAAGACCGCCGAGCTGCGCGAGCGCCTCGCCCAGGAGGACACGACCGTCGACGAGATCCTCCCCGAGGCATTCGCCCTGGTGCGCGAGGCCTCCCGCCGCACGATCGGGCTCCGCCACTTCGACGTGCAGGCCCTGGGCGGGCTCGTCCTGCACCAGGGGAAGATCGCCGAGATGAAGACGGGTGAGGGCAAGACGCTCGTCGCGACGCTCCCGCTCTACCTGAACGCGCTGGAAGGGAAGGGTGCCCACCTCGTCACCGTGAACGACTACCTCGCCCGCCGCGACGTCCAGTGGATGGGGCCCATCTATCACTACCTCGGGCTCTCTACCGCCTCGATCATCCACGATGCGAGCTTCCGGTTCGATCTGACCTACATCCCGAAGGACTACCGTTTGCTCCACCTCCGGCCGATCGAGCGGCGCGAGGCCTACCGCGCCGACATCACCTACGGGACGAACAACGAGTTCGGCTTCGACTACCTCCGTGACAACATGAAGTTCAGCCTGGACGACTACGTCCAGCGCGAGCTCCACTACGCGATCGTCGACGAGGTCGACAACATCCTGATCGACGAGGCGCGGACGCCCCTCATCATCTCGGGGCCGGCCGAGGAGTCGACCGACAAGTACTACGTCGTCGATCGCATCATCCCGCGCCTGCGGAAGGACGTCGACTACACGATCGACGAGAAGCACCGCTCGGCGACGCTCACCGAGGAGGGTATCGCCAAGTGCGAACGGCTCCTCGGCGTGTCCAACCTCTACGACCCGAGCCAGATCGACATGCTCCATCACGTGACGCAGGCGCTGAAGGCGCACACGCTCTTCAAGCGCGACGTCGACTACGTGGTGAAGGACGGCGAGGTCCTCATCGTCGACGAGTTCACGGGACGGCTCATGCCCGGCCGCCGGTGGTCGGACGGCCTCCATCAGGCGGTCGAGGCGAAGGAGGGGGTGCGGATCGAGCGCGAGAACCAGACCCTCGCCACGATCACGATCCAGAACTACTTCCGCATGTACAAGAAGCTCGCGGGCATGACCGGGACGGCCGACACGGAGGCGGTCGAGTTCCAGAAGATCTACAAGCTCGAGGTCGTGGTCATCCCGCCCAACAAGGCGATGCGGCGCGTCGACTCCCCCGACGTCGTGTACAAGAGCGAGCGCGAGAAGTTTGCCGCGGTGGTGGAGGAGATCAAGGAGTGCCACGAGAAAGGGCAGCCGGTCCTCGTCGGCACGACCTCGGTCGAGAAGTCCGAGCGCGTCTCGAAGCTGCTGAAGAAGACCGGTGTCCGGCACAACGTGCTGAACGCGATCAACCACGAGGCCGAGGCGAACATCATCGCCCAGGCCGGCCGGCACCAGCAGGTGACGATCGCGACCAACATGGCCGGCCGCGGCACCGACATCCTCCTGGGCGGAAACCCGGAGTTCCTGGCGCGCGCGGAGATGGAGAACGAATGGATCCGCCGCGCGGGGACCGCCCAGGGCGGCGGGCAGCCCGAGCAGCGCTACGAGGATACGCTCCGCACGCTCCGCGAGCGCTACGACGAGGAGGTGCAGCGTGCCAGCGGACAGTACGAGCAGGGGCTGGCAACCCTCCAGGAGCGGCGGGGCGAGGCCCTCCGGCAGTTGACCGAGGCGCACAAGAAGCTGCTCGAGCTCTCGCCCTACCGGCCCCTCCGCGACCGCTACGAGCAGGTGAGCTCGGTCGAGCTCATTCCCGCCGTGCGGGACCACGATCCGATCCCCCGGCGCTACCGCCAGGTGAAGGAGGAGCTCGAGGCGACGCTCCTCGGCGCCGAGACGGGGACCGCCGTGGCGACCGAGCGCTCCGAGCTCGAGGAGCTCCGCAGCCGATACGAGTCGGTGCTCGCCGCCTGGGAAGAGGGCGGGGTGCGCACCGACGAGACGGCGCGCGAGCTCGACGAGCGACGCGCGCAGTACGAGCGCGGCCTCTCGGTGATGGAGCTGGCGCTCCTCGTGAAGGGCGGCGCCACCGGCAACGGAGAGCTCGCCGAAATCCGCGTGTCCTACCGCACGTCCGAGGACGACTACGTCGAAGCCGAGCGGCTGCACCAGGAGACGCAGACGCCGTACGAGGAAGCCGTGCGGGCGGCGGAGCGGCGCTACGAGGCCGACCGGGCGAAGTACGTGGCGGCCGTCGAGGAGATCCGCGAGCAGCTCCAGAAGGCCCCCCAGGAGTACGAGGCACGCTACCGGGACATCCTGGAGAAGTACCGCGAGACGTGCGCCGGCGAGCGCGAGCTCGTGGTGGCGGCCGGTGGGCTCCACATCCTCGGCACCGAGCGTCACGAGGCGCGTCGGATCGACAACCAGCTCCGGGGCCGGGGCGGCCGGCAGGGCGACCCGGGCACCTCGCGCTTCTACCTCTCGCTCGAGGACGATCTCCTCCGCATCTTCGGCGCCGATCGCATGCAGGGCCTGATGGAGCGGCTCGGCATGGAGGAGGGGGTCCCGATCGAGCACCGGCTCATCACCCGGGCCATCCGCAACGCGCAGGAGAAGGTCGAGGCGCACAACTTCGACATCCGCAAGCACCTCCTCGAGTACGACGACGTGCTCAACAAGCAGCGCGAGGTCGTCTACTCCCGCCGCCGTGAACTCCTCGGACGGGACGATCTGCGGGAGGACGTGCTCGAGCTCGCCACCGGCATCGCCGAGGACCTGGTCGCGACGCACGCGGAGGCCGAGGTGGCTTCCGAGGAGTGGGACTGGAAGGCGCTCGACGACGCGGTCTTCGCGCAGTTCAACTTCCGGCTCCAGCTCACGGAGAGCGAGCACGAGGGGCTGCGGATGGAGGGGCTGCAGGACATCCTCGTCGAGCGCGTGAAGCAGGCCTACGCGCAGCGCGAGCAGCTCTTCGGCGCTCCCATCGTGCGCCACCTGGAAAAGCTCATCATGCTCCAGACGCTGGATACGCTCTGGAAGGATCATCTCCTCAACATGGATCACCTGAAGGAGGGTATCGGTCTCCGGGGGTACGGACAGGTCAACCCGCTCCAGGCCTACCAGAAGGAGGGGTACGACATGTTCGAGGAGATGATCCGGCGGATGGAGTCCGACGTCGTCGAGAAGCTGATGAGCGTCCAGATCCGGACCGAGGCCGCGCCCGGCATGCCCCAGCGGGCGGCCGTCGCCCCCTCGGGAGCGGAGGATGCGCTCCCGGCGGAGCTCGAGGCGCTGCAGCGCCGCCAGCGGCAGGCCGCGCGTGTGACCCTCTCGCACGGCGAGCAGGCGCAGGCACAGAAGGTCGAGACGGTGCGGCGCGACGGCGACAAGGTGGGGCGGAACGACCCGTGTCCGTGCGGGAGCGGGAAGAAGTTCAAGAAGTGCCACGGGACTTGAGGGTGCGAGGCGTGCGCACCGGGTCGCTGTGAAGCTCGCCCGGCGCGCACACCGGGTGCGCATCGCGGGGTTCCGATTTGCGGGCGTTCGGTGTGGGCTCAAGACGCGTGGGCCCGACGTGGCGCTCGTCGTGGCGGAGCCGCCGGCCGTGGCGGCGGGGGTGTTCACCACCTGCCGGGCGCCGGCGGCGCCGGTGCAGCTCGCGCGTCGGCGTCTCTTGGGGGGGCGGCTCTCGGCGGTGCTCGTGCATGCGGGGAATGCGAATGCGTGCACGGGACGGGAGGGGCTCCGGACGGCGAGCGTGGCGACGGCGCTCGTGGGGCGTCTCCTGGGCGTGCCCGACGACGAGGTCGCCCCCTGTGCGACCGGGCGGATCGGCGTCCAGGTGCCCCGCGCCCGATTGTTGCGTGGTGTGCGCGTCGCGGCCGCCGCCCTGAGGCCCGACGGTTTCCCGGCCGCCGCGCAGGCGATCACCACGACCGACGCGTTCCCGAAGACCGCGGTGCGCCGCCTCCGGCTCGGGGGCCGACGCGTGACGGTGGCGGCCTTCGGAAAGGGCGCCGGCATGATCGCGCCTCGGATGGCGACCCTCCTCGTCTTCGTCGTGACCGATGCGAGCGTGTCGCGAGGAGCGGCACGGCGTAGCCTCACCGCGGCCGTCGAGGGGACACTCAACGCGATCTCCGTCGATGGCGACACGAGCACGAATGACACCGTGCTGCTCCTCGCCAGCGGCGCGGCCGGCAACCCGCGCGTCGCGGCGGGCTCGGGCGCGCACCTGAGGCTGACCCGCGCCGTGACCGAGGTGCTGGAGGAGATCGCGCGCCTCGTCGTTCTGGACGGGGAGGGAACCACGCGCCTGGTCGAGATCCTCGTGCGCGGGGCGCGCTCGGCAACCGACGCGCGTCGGGTGGCGCGAGCAATCGGTGACTCCATGCTCTGCAAGACCGCGTTCCACGGCGGCGACCCGAACTGGGGGCGCTTCGTGATGGCGGCGGGGAACGCGGGGGTGCCGATCGACCAGGAGCGGGTCGACGTCACGATCGGCGGCGTAGCGGTGGCGCGGCGTGGGCGTCCGCTTCCCGGCGCGCTCGGCAAGGCGCGTGCGCGCATGCGGCGGCGCGAGGTGCGGATCGTCCTCGATCTCCATCTCGGGCGGGGCGAGGGACGCATCGTCGCGGCGGATCTCTCCCTGGCCTACGTGCGCTTCAACGCCGAGTACACGACCTAGCGCGTGCGGACGCTCGGTCTCCTCGGGCTGGTCGTCGGCATCCTCGTGCTGACGGCGGTCGCGAGCCCCTGGGTGGCCTGGGGGCTGGCCCGGGTCGCGGGCGGAGAGTTCAGCTTCCCGCGCGTGTACGACCGCGTGTTCGAGGTCCTGCTCGTGGTGGGGGTTGCCGCGGCGTGGCGGCGGCTCGACCTGGGAACGGCGAGCGAGATCGGCTTCCGCCGCCAAGGCTGGGGGCGCGCGTTCGGGCGCGGCATCGGCGCGGGACTCCTCGGCCTGGCGGCAGGATTTGCGGCGTGCGCCCTGGCCGGGGCGCTCGTCCCTGCGCTCCGCTTCTCGCCCGCGAAGACGGTCTGGAAAGGGCTGCTCGGCCTCGGGGCGGCGGGCGCGATCGGCGTGAGCGAGGAGGTGCTCTTCCGGGGGGTCCTCCTCCGGCGGCTGCGGCATGACGCCGGCGACGTGCTGGCCGTCGCGGTGACGACGGCCGTCTACGCCGCGCTCCATGCGGTCCGCACACGCGGCGGCTCGGGCCCCGTCCATCTCGGGTCGGGCGTCACGCAGACGCTCGGCATCTTCGCACCCCTGGCGGCGGGCGCGGTGCTTCCGCAGCTAGCCGGCCTCGTGCTCCTCGGCCTCCTGCTCGCGCTGGCGCGGCTGCGCAGCGGGGCGCTCTGGCTGTCGATCGGGATCCACACCGGGTTCGTGGCGGGGTTCCGGGTGGGACGGCTCTTCGTCGACCTCGCGGCGACCCCCGCCTGGCTCGTGGGTAGCGGCTGGCCGCCGCTCGTCGGCGGCGCGGCGGGCTGGCTCGCGGTCGCGGTTGCAGCGCGGGCGGCGCTCCCCAGGGCCAGGGCATAGGAGCGGTCGCCGTCGTGGGGCGTCATGGCGTCGTCCCGGGACTGCGCCCTCGCAGGTGCGATCCCGGTCCCGATGGATCGTGCCGGCCTGCCGGGCCAAGTACGGAGCTTGACGCATATTATACTCCTATGCTACCAACATACCTCGATCGACGCGGTGCGCCGTGCGCCCGCGTTCGGCCGAGGGCCCGGCCCGCCCCGGGGCGCTAGCCGTGCGGTGGGCGACCTCCGCGGCGGTCAGAAGGCAAGCGAACCACCGGACGACCCCGGGCCCGACGAACGACGGTCAGGGAGATCTCGGCGCGAATGTGGCAGCGACGCATGGTCGCTCCGGTAGCGGCCCTTGCGGTCGCCGCGACGCTCCTCGCGTCGGTCGCCGCGTCGCAGAAGAAGGCCGCGGGCACGATC
The DNA here is from genome assembly GCA_005879245.1 of Deltaproteobacteria bacterium. Taxonomy (GTDB): domain Bacteria; phylum Desulfobacterota; class Binatia; order DP-6; family DP-6; genus DP-23. The sequence continues at coordinate 2,357 of VBLA01000197.1, read as the reverse complement.
TGCCCGGGCGGTCGGTTCCTGCTGGGGTCCGGCGTGGTCGATCCCGCCGCCGGCGAGGAGGCCGTCGTCATCAGCGGAGGCTTCGTGTCGATCGCGAAGGCGTGTCCGCCGGCCCGCGCCAAGCTCACGCCGGGGCGGAGCGGGATGCGTGTGAAGGCGGCCTGGCGCGCGTGCAGCGGGCTGGCGGGAAAGGTCCACCTGAGCGCCACGGTCGAGCCCGGATGCGACACGATGGCGGGAACCGTGGTCGCACCGCGGGCGAAGCTCCGGAAGCGGTTCGCCGCCCGTCGCTCGGAGTGCGGTGATGGGGTGCTCGACGTGGGAGGCGGCGAGCAGTGCGAGGCCGATGGCGGCTGCGCTCTCCTGGAGCGGTGTGTCGCGTGTGCCTGTGTTGCCGGGGGGAGCACGACGACCACCACCTCGACCCTTCCCCCGGTGAGCTTCTCCCGCGACGTCCAGCCGATCTTCACGGCGAGCTGCGCCCTTCCGTTCTGCCACGTCGGCCCACGGCCGCAGCAGAATCTCGACCTGGGCGTCGGCCGGTCGTACGCCGCGCTGGTCGACGTACCGAGCCTGGAATGTCCCGCCTCGGCACGCGTGCAGGCGGGCGCACC
>VBLA01000197.1:0-1629 GCA_005879245.1 Deltaproteobacteria bacterium | reverse complement strand
ACAGTCGACGGAGGGCCCGGCAGCGGTGTCTCAGGAGGCGGCCCGCATCCGGGCGGTAGCTTCGCGGGCTGCGGCACAGTGCACGCACGTGGTCGCGGCCGGCAGGATATGCAGGCGCTCCACCGGGATCGGGTCGTTGCAGTCCTCGCAGGTCCCGTAGTCACCGCGCTCGATCCGCGTGAGCGCGTGGTCGATCGCCTCGATCTCCGCCGTGATACGGTCGTCGAGCCACACCAGCACGGTGGCGAGGCGCGCCTCCTGCGCTTCCTCCTCGAGCTCGGCCGGGACGTTCGTGTCGAGCGCCAGAATCTCGTCCTCGGTGTTCGTCACCAGCCGCAGGAGCTTCCGGCGGCGCTCTCGCAGGCGACGCCGGAGCGCGTCGATCGGCCGCATGATGGCACCCTCCTTCCCACACGCGGGACGGCCGGGCGGATTCGCTCCCGCCGTCCAGGCGAGATGGGAAGGTGGACCTGCAAACGCGCGGCCAACTGCGGGTGAGGCCGGGGAGAACGATGCCCCACGAGTCTACGTGCCGAGCGCTGCCCGCATCAGCTCCTGGACGACCTGCGGGTTCGCCTTCCCCCCTGTCGCCTTCATCACTTGGCCGACGAGGAAGCCGAGCACGCGCTCCTTCCCGCCACGGAACTCCGCGACCTGGGCCGGGTGCCGGGCCACCACGTCCGCGACGGCGGCCTCCAGGGCTCCGCGATCGCTCACCTGGGCGAGGCCCTCGGCGGCGACCAGCTCCTGGGGGTCGCGGGTCGTCCCGCGGAGCCGGGGGATCAAGGCCTTCGCGGTGTTGCGGTTGATCGTTCCCGCGTGGACGAGCGCCGCCAGGCGGGCGAGCTGGGTCGGCGTCAGCGGCCAGTCGCGAATCACGAGGGCGTCATCGAGCTTCTCCTCGTGCACGATGCGGAGGAGCTCGGTCGTGACCCAGTTGGCCATCTCCTTCGGCACGGCGCCGGCAGCGATCCCCGCCTCGAAGTAGTCCGCGATGTCCTTCCGCTGCGTCAGCACGTCGGCGTCGTAGGTCGAGAGCTGGTAGTCACGGACGAAGCGCTCGCGCCGGGGGGCAGGTAGCTCGGGCAGCGTGGCGCGCACCTCGTCCACCCACGTCCGGTCGACCACCAGCGGCAGGAGATCGGGCTCGGGGAAGTAGCGGTAGTCGTGGGCAAATTCCTTGCTCCGCATGGGGCGGGTCTCCTCCCGCTCGGCGTCCCACAGGCGGGTCTCCTGGCGGAGCGGCTCGCCGTGCGCGAGCGCGGCCGCCTGGCGCTCGATCTCGTAGGCGATCGCGTTCTCGACCGAGCGGAAGGAGTTCATGTTCTTCACCTCGACCTTGGTGCCGAGCGTCGTCGTCCCCGCAGGACGGACCGAGACGTTGGCATCGCAGCGGAAGCTCCCCTCCTCCATGTTGCCGTCGCAGATCTCCAGGTACTGGAGGATGGAGCGGAGCGTGCGGAGGTACGCGCCCGCCTCGGCCACGGTCCGCATGTCGGGCTCGCTCACGATCTCGAGCAGCGGCACACCCGAGCGGTTGAAGTCGACCAGGCTCGTCTCCGCGTTCGCCTCGTGGATGTTCTTCCCGGTGTCCTCCTCCATGTGGATGCGGGTCAGGCCGATGCGGCG
>VBLA01000530.1 GCA_005879245.1 Deltaproteobacteria bacterium | reverse complement strand
CCGCGCGCGGATGGTCGCGCAGCCTCGCGAGGCCGCCCGGGCCGCCGCCGAGGTCCTCTCCCTGCCGATCTATCCCGAGCTACCGTTGTCGGCGCTGCGGGCCGTGATCGCTGCCGTGAACGCCTTCGAGTGATGCGCCGGGCCGTCAGACCAGGTCAGGGGGCTGGGAAGAGGCGGCGGTACAGGTCGGTCGCGAGAAGGCCCTCGGGGTCGCAAGCTCGCTTGAGGGCGCGGAACCGCGCGAGCCGCTCCTCGCCGAGCGAAGCGGCGAACGTCCCCGGGGTGAGCGTGCTGTCCTTGGCGAGATAGAACCGCCCGCCGGCGTCGATCACGAGCTGATTCAGCTCGGCGGCGAGAGCCCAGAGGCGACCCCGGTTCCGCTGCGTGACCTTGAAGTCGAGCGCGAGCGAGAAGCCGTCGACCGCGTGCGTCATGAGGAAGGCGTCGCTCCGGTGTCGCTTCAGAACGCCCAGATACGGGACGAGCCCCCGCCGCTGCGCGAGGCGGAGCTCCGTCGTGAAGACCTCTCGGGCTTGGTCGGCCGCGACGAAGCTCTGGTGCTGGATGAGACCCCCGGGTCCGAGGGCGCGTTGCCAGTCCGGGACGTGGTCGAAGAGGAAGGCGAACCCGGTGTGCGAGTCGCGATAGCCATTCCGGTGGCGTCGGGCGAGGTGATAGTGAGCCGTGTTCACGAATCGCATGCCGACCCGGTTGGTAAATGGGCGCATCAGCCGCCATGCGACGGACGCCGGTAGCACGCCGAGGAGCATCGCGGACAGGTCCTGGGTCTCGGCACGGAGGGAGCGGGCCGGGTCCGGATCCTCGCCGGGAGGCAGGTAGCGGGCGGCGTGCACGAGGCCACGCCCGAGGTGGGCACCCGTGGCGAAGCCATCCACCCACCCGACGAGGTAATCGGCGGGTGCTAGCCGCTCCTCGAACGCGGCGATCATGGCGCCGAGGCTCGGGACGACGATCGGCTCCACGGCGAGGAGCCCCGAGTGCACGCGTTTCAGCTCGAGCGTGAGGCTGGTGAAGCAGCCGAGCATGCCGAAGCCGCCGATGGCGGCATGGAAGAGCTCCGGCTGCTCGGTGCGACTGCAGCGCTCGATCCGCCCGTTCGGCAAGATGAGCTCGAAGTCGCGGATGTGATCGCCCAGCGGCCCGACCTTCCAGTTGTTCTTGCCGTGGATGTTCATGGCGGCCGAGCCGCCGACGGACGTGAACATCGTGCCGGGGACGACGGCGGGCCACCACCCGTCGGCGATCGCGTGCCGCCAGACCTGGCGGATGGTCACCCCGGGTTGGACGCGCATCACACCCTCCTCGGGGTCCCAGCCGAGGATGCGGTTCATGAGCGAGAGGTCGAGACAGAGGTTGCCCGCATTCAAAGCGGCGTCGCCGTAGCTCCGGCCGGCGCCGCGGAGGCCGACCGTGAGCCCACGGCTCTGCGCGAGTTCGAGGATCGCGCGGACGTCCTCGACGGTCGTTGGCCGGTAGACGTAGCTGACGGCGCTCATCGTGCCGCCCCAGCCCGAGATGCGCTCGCGGCGATCGGCGGGCAGGGGATCGGGCAAGGTGGATGACGGCGAGGCCACCATCAGATGTCGAGGCAGGCGAACAGCGAGTGGGGCAGGCTCCGGATGGCGCACATGACCGGGCGCCAGAGGCCGGGCACGTACGCGACCGGCGTGCCGCGACGGGCAGCGGCGAGGATCTGCCGTGCTGCGCGGTCCGCGGAGATGAGAAAAGGCCGGCGACGGACGCCGGCGCTCATCCGCGTGTCGACCGGTCCGGGCTTCGCCGTGACGACGGTCACCCCGCTTCGCACGAGACGGTGCCGGAGCGCCTCCAGGTAGGCGTCGAGGGCCGCCTTGGAGGCGCAGTAGGCGGGGTTGCCACGCCGCCCCCGGTCCCCCGCCACCGAGGAGATGCCGACGATCGTGCCCGCCTGCGAGCGGACGAAGCACTCGGCCGCCTGGTTCAGCCACGCGATCGCGCCGAGCAGGTTCACCTCGACCGTCAGCCGGTCCTTCTCGAGGCTGTACTCCGCCTCTCCCACGTGCGGCATGACGCCGGCCGCATAGATGACCAGGTCGAGGCCTCCGAGGTCGGCCGCGACCCGCGCGAAGAGCGGAGGCCCCTCGGTTGATCGTATCGGAGAGGTGCGCGAGCTCCGCCTCGCGTCGTGCGAGGAGCGCCAGGCGGCAGCCCGCTTCTCCGAGACGTCGCGCGAGGGCCGCGCCGATGCCGGAGGACGCGCCCACGATGATCGCGCACCCCCAGGGCGATCTCGACCGCAGCATGCGCCCCGACTCAAGCGGGCCCGGGCGCGGCTTGTCAAATCCGCGCCCGGGCCGGCGGCTCAGGTGCCGGTGTTCAGCAGAAGATCGGGCTCACCTGGCAAAGCGTGCTGCACATCCCGAGCTGGGTACAGAGCAGGTTCTGGAGGTTCAGGAGGAACTGGTTGGTCACCGTGATCGTTCCAATCTCGCTGATCGCGGCGGGACCGGGTAGATCGCCCCCGGCATCGAACGTGCCATTTCCCGTCGGGGGGATGCACGTCACGGCACCGATCGAGGTCGTGAACGCACCGACCCCCGCCGGTGTAAGGCCCGACGCCGTCTCCGTGATCGTATGGGCCGATAGGACGCCGAAGGCGCCGGAGCTCCGCTGCGCGGGGCAGAAAGCGCCGTTCGGGGCCACCAGCGTGGCGGTCCCGCTGCTCACCACGAGGTTCACGTGGATGTTGCCGATGAACGCGTTGGCCCTTGGTGGACAGTCGATCGTCGTGCCCAACGAACCCACGCCGGTGCAGGGCAGCCCTTGCCGCTCCCCAGCGCTACACGTCCCGCTCTGGCACACCGGGCACGGAGAAGCCGCGTCGCCGGTGATGTACACCCGGGCGAAGGTGTCGATGTCGAGGGACTCGGCGCCGTTGTTGCTCAGGTCGACCTGGCCGCAGACGTCCTTCAGCACCGCGTTGATGGAGCAGACCGAGAGAGCGGGGACCGGGCCCGGGACCGGGGTGGGCGGGCCGAAGAAGCAGTTCGCATCGAGGGCGCAGGCGTTGACCGTGTTCCCGCAGTCGGTGTCCGAGGTGCAGGCTTGCGGAGTCGACATGTTGACGCAGTGCCGCGCCGGACCGGCTCCCCTGGTGCAATCCGCGGGACCCGTGCCGTCCGAGGGACCGACGGTGAGAGGCAGCCGAGACCGAGATCGGCGAGCTTGTTCCCGTTGATGTCGTCGAGCTCGCCGGAGAACGGCGGATCCGCGGGCGTCGAGAAGCCGCCGCTGCCGCAGTTGGTGGTGCCGGTCCCCGACGTGAACTTGATCTCACCGATGGTGCCCGGCGTCAGGGGCTGGGGGCAGATGTTCGGCGGTGTGTTCGGGCTGCATTCCTGGGGGTAGGGCAGGAACGCCGATACCCCGATCGCACCCACGCAGTCCGAGAGGTACGTCGCATCGCAGTCGACACAGGTGACCGCGCCCGACATGTCCGCCACCGCCCCACTGCAGCTCATGTTGTCGCTGGGGGACGTCACGTTGCTGCATTGGGAAGCGAAGCCGACCTGGCTCGTCGTGAGGTCGTCGCCGCCTCCGCACTGGTGGTCGGCCCCACCGCACGCGCGGCAGATGCGCGACTGCTTGCTCTGATCGGCGTGGGCGATGTGGATCGTCGCCTTGCCGTCGCCCGGATCGGGGCACGCGTTGTTGTGCTTCTTGAGCAGCCGCGCGTCCCAGCACTTCTGCACGGCCTTCAGCCGATCCATGAAGAACGTCGTGCTCGCCTTCCCGAGTGAGCGCTGACAGAAGTTCGCCGCCGAGCCCGTGCCGAACTGGCCCGAGTTGAAGCTGCCGTAGTCGAGGGCGACCGTCTGCTGGGCGGCGGACTGGCCGACGCAGGTGAGACAGGTCGCGATGTCGTTGCAGTTGCTGATCGCGTTCCTGCAGGAGCCCCCCTTGAGGCCCGGACACGTCCCGATGGCGCCCCAGCCGATCGACACCAGCGATTCGTCGTCGGCCGTCCCGCAGGTCCGATCATCGCCGCCGCAGCGGGAGGCGATCTTCCGCATGAGCCGTTGCGAGGCTCGCCCCTGCATGGCCACGACCTGGGAGTTGGTGGTGCAGTCAGTGGCAGGCGGCAGGGTCCCGATGACCTTGGCATCCTCGCACTTCTGGAGGGCGGTCGTCACCGTGCGCGTGTACTTCGCCGACTCGGAGGAGAGCGCCCGCTTGCAGAGCAGGGGGTCAGCTGACGCACTCCGCGGGCTCCCGACCGCGAGCAGGGCACTTGCCGTCACGACGAGCAGGACCAAGGTGAGGTGTCGGTGGCGGCTCAGATTCATTTGGCTCCCCCGTTGTGAGCTGTGTGTGTACGAGCCAG
>VBLA01000196.1 GCA_005879245.1 Deltaproteobacteria bacterium | reverse complement strand
CTGGACGAGCGGTCGGAACGCTCCGATTGAGCGCGCTCGCGAAGCGCTGCATCAGGGGTCGGTCGCGTCTCGCTGCAGCAGGGCCAGCCAGCTCCGCCCGTACGGGCGACGTTCGCGCTCCACCAGGCCGGCTGGCAGCGCAGGCAGATCGACACCGCGCTCGCCGCGGATCACCAGGCGGCCGGCGGGTGCGAGGGAGCATGCTCCGAGTCGCAGCAGCTCGGCGACGAGCCCCCGGTCGTCCGAGTACCACGCAAAGGGAGGATCGGCGAAGAGCAGATCTACGTCCCGGAGCCGCGGCAACACGGCCTGGAACGGCAGTGCGTGGACGATGAGCCCCGGTGGGTTGCCGAAGGTCGCGGCGTTGGCCCGCAACACCGGCAGCGCATGCCGGCCAGGCTCGATCGCCTCGACCCGTCTGGCGCCGCGGCTGAAGGCCTCGAAGGTGAACGCCCCGGAACCGGCGCAGCAATCGACGACGAAGAGTCCGTCGAGACGCTGTCCGAGCCAGTCGAACAAAGCCTGCTTGACGCGATCGGGTAGTGGCCGGGTCTCGAGGCCTCGCGGGGCGACGAGTCGCCGGCCTCTGAACGCCCCGCCGATGATCCGCAGGCCGCTCATGGTCGGCCGGTGGACGGCACTCATCAACGATTGAAGATCAACTGCGTCCCGCAGTGGACACAGAATACGGCCTGGCGCCTCCGCGCTGCCGCGTGCTCGGCCTCGCTGCATGAGCGCGCGGGAAGACTGCCGTTCACCACGCCGCCACACTCCGGGCAATGACTGACGGGTGCGTTCGGACGTCGGTGGTTCATGTTCTCGCACGGGTTGGGTTTCTTGAATCGTCCAGTCATCGATGGGAGTCCTTCTGCCGCTCCTGCCGCTGGCGGCCGGCATCCGGGCCGAAGGCGTCGCAGGGGTTCTCGAAGCTGAGCGCCACGCGCTCATCCGTGTCGTACGCCGCCACGACCCGATTCTCCTTCCGGAGTCCCTGCTGAGCACACGTCGGTTGGGAAGCGGGGCCCTTCGCTGGTGGCGCTGCGGGGCTCTGAACGAACTCGACGAAAGTGTATCGGGCCGATGACGAGGGCGCAAGGCACGGCGCTTCCGGGTCCGCTCGCTCCTTGCAATCGGTGCGACGACGCAGGATATCGCCCAGACTGGCGTGAGGACGGACAGCTGAGACGGACGATCCTCCTCTTCGACATCGACGGCACGCTCGTCTCCGCCGGCGGGGCGGGCCGGCGCGCCGTCGTGCGCATATTCGCCGCCCACTTCGCCCGCCCGGAGATATTCGACGGCGTCCGGTTCCACGGCATGACCGATCGCGCGATCATCCGCGGGGGGCTCGAGCGCCTCGGCCTTCCGGCCGACGAGGCGGCGATCGACGCGCTCTGTGCGGCGTACCTGGCCGCGCTGGCGATCGAGATCCCCCGGTCGGAGGGGTTCCGCGTCCTCCCCGGCGTGCCCACGCTGCTCGAGACGCTCGCCGGCCGGGCGCACGTCGCTGTCGGCCTCGGGACCGGCAACCTGCGGGAAGGTGCGCGGATCAAGCTCGAGCACGCCGGCCTCTTCCACCACTTCGCCTTCGGCGGCTTCGGTTGCGATGCCGAGGATCGCGCTGCGCTCCTCCGCGTCGGCGTCGCACGCGGCGCCCGACACCTGGGCGCACCGGCCGACGCGTGCCGGATCGTCGTGATCGGCGACACCCCGAAAGACGCGGCCGCCGCCCGCGCCATCGGCGCCGAGTCGCTGACGGTGGAGACGAGCGGGTCCCCCGTCCCGGAGCTCATGGCCGCGGGCGCGACGTGGGCGTTCGCGGACCTGGCGGCGGAGGGGGTCCGAGAAGCGCTGGTCGGCTAGCGCGGCGGGCTCCCTCCGGGTTCCGTCGTCGGATGCTGCCTCCCTAAGCAAAGTCCTGCTCACCGGTCGGGCAGTGGTTTCAGAGCGAGCCTTCGCCGCACTGCGTCCCCGGGCTGTCATCTGGCCGCACTCTTGCATCGTTATAGTAGCAAGGAGGGCGATGATTCACGTCGGTGTAGCTGGGGCGGCGGTCGCCGTCCGCGACTGGACGCGGATCGCCGCGAAGCGCGGGTCGAGGGCCTCTGTGCCAGCGAAGCGTGTCGAGTGTGTCGATGCGTGCCGCGGGGTTGCCGTGGTTGGCATGCTGGCGGCCAACCTCGTGAACGTCTACCTGCGGCACGTCCCGTCCGTCCTGGCCCACAACCAGGGGCCCTCGCTCCGTCTCTTCGACCTGCCCGCGCCGCTCTTCCAGTTCCTGATCGGGGTGTCGCTCACGCTCTTCCTGCGCAACCGGATCGCGACGGGACGGACGCCGGCGGCGGCGCGGTTCGATGCCGCGCGACGCTTCCTGCTCCTGATCTTGCTCGGTGTCGTGCTCGACGGCATCGGGGGTCTCTCGCCCGCGCCGCGCTGGGGGGTGCTGCAGACCCTCGGCCTGGGTGGCCTCCTGGCGACGCTCCTCGACGCCGTCTCTCCGACCGTGTGCGCCGTCGTCGCGCTCGGGCTGCTCGGCCTCTACTCCGGGCCGGCGAATGGCATCGTGCACGAGCATCCGTTGGCGGCCCTGGCCTTCGTGCCGCTGACTCTGGCGGGCGTCCTCGTCGGGCGGACCCTCGGTCCCGATGGAGACGCCCGCACCCTCCTGCCGTCGGCGCGCGCCATCGGCACGGCGGCGCTGGTCGCCGCCGCGGCGCTGTTCGCGGCCGGCGTGCCCTTCGACAAGACGCTCGGCACCAGCAGCTTCGTCGTGCTGGCGACGGCGGTTTCAGCGGGGTTGCTGTACTGCACGGCGGCTCTCGAGGTTCGCGGGCAGACCCCGGGCTGGATCGTGGCGATCGGGCGGAACGCGCTCACCGCGTGGGTGACGCTCTACGTCGTCGTCTACTACCCCGCGTGGCTCGTCTTCCCGAGCTGGCACCGCCTGGGACTGGGGCCCGGGCTCGTGGCAGTGCTCGCCACGACCGCGCTCCTCTCGGAGGGAGCTGTCGCGCTCGGCAGGCGCGGTGTGCGGATCCCGCTATAGGCGCGCGCGCAGCGGCGCGAGGCATCCGGCGCGCTCGAGGATCGGGTCGAGTCGCGAGCGATCGGCCACCTTCGCGTAGCGCTCGCCGAGCCAGCCGAGCGACTTCGCGTGATACTTCTGGGCCTCCTGCGCGAACGGCCGTCCGTCGATCGTGCAGCTGAACTGCTTCGCTCCCGCCGCGATCGCCTGGGCGTTGGCGAGCGTCCAGGGGAAGAAGACCGCGCCCACCTCGTCACGGAGGAGCGGGAGAAGCGTCGGCTCGAGCGCCTCCCACGGCTCGAAGTCGCCAGCTCCCGTGGGAGCGAGCATGCGCTCGATCCACGCGAGGGTCGCGGGGGCTTTCTGGCGCATGATCGCCCCCGGGGTCGGATCCGTCGCACACTGGTAGAGCTGCGCGAAGAGCCCGAGGTCCGCGAGGGCAGGGCGCCCGCCGAAGAGGTAGGGTCGCGCTGCGAGGTGCCGCTCGAGGATCGCGAGCTGCCGGTGGAACGAGCCCTCGATCTGCTCCCGCGTCGCGGCTGAGGAGCCGACGAACGCGAGCCGCGGGACCATCCGGCCCATCACCGCCTGCTTCAGGTTCGCGTGGCCGTCCTCGTCGAGCGCCGGGTTCATGCTCCGTGCGAGCCGCTCGGCGGCCGACTCCTGATCCGGCTCGTAGAACCAGCGGTAGTGGAACATCGGCTTGTTACCCCACTCGTCCGCGTACTCCTCGACGAGCGCCGACAGGAAGGCGATCGCGGGGTCCGACGGCTGGAGGGGCGGTGCGGGGACCCGCGCCTCCATCGCCTCGATGATCGGCGTCGAGTCCTGGAGCGCCGTGCCGTCCGGGGTCACGACGAGCGGGACGAGTGGCAGCTTCGCGTAGCGCTCGTACTCGGCGGTGGTGGTGATGTCCCGCACGATCCACTCGTGGGGGATCTGCTTGTAGCGGAAGTAGGAGCGCACCTTCACCGAGTACGGCGACAGCTCCAGGCCGAATATACGGTAGACGTTCATGCGGCGCGGACGGGCGCAGGATAGCGCACGTAGGTGTCGATGAGGAGGTCGGGAAGCTCGGCTTCGGAGGGACGTGTCCCGCGGATCACGCCGCGAGCGGCGAGGTCCGCCAGCAGGCGGTCGAGCACGCTCGCGACGCTCAGATCGGCCTGGTGCTCGCGCCAGCCGCGTCGCTCCGCCTCGTCGGCGAAGCAGTACGCCTTCCAGGAGATCGAGAAGCGGAGCTCCTCCCAGCGGTACTCGGCGACCGGCCGCTCGCCGTCGAGCACCTGCCAGCGGCCGTCTCCGAGGGCGGCGAGTCGCATGCCGGGCCAGAGGGGGGTGAGGGGGCGCTCGCGCTCGTCCACGCGGTCGACGCCGTGGAAGACGCTGTCGGTGTCGAGGAGGAGCGCCGTGTTCGAGCGGACGGGATGGGCGTCGGGCGGCGCCTGGGGGCCGTCGGGGTAGAAGACGAAGTCCCCGCCCGCGCAGTCGTGGAACCAGGCCACCCCGGTCGCGATCGGCATCCGCCACTCGGCGAAGAGCCCCGAGTGGTGCATCACGACGATGAGCCACTGGGGGTGCGTCTTCCGGCTGATCCCCCGGAATTCCGGCACGTCGGTGTGGACGGCGAGCTCCTGGCCGGGGACGAGGAGGTTGGCATACACGATCGCGGGCACGATGACCGGACGCCCGTAGAGGGCGCGCGCCGCCTCGACGAAACCCTCGTGGCGGAGGAAGGGCTCGATGCCGGCGATGCGCACCTCGTCGCCGTAGGCATAGGTCTCGCGGAAGTAGTTCGTGCGCGCCACGAGCACGGCGTGGGGCTCGCTTCGTCCGAAGCGCCCCCCGGTGCGGAGGAAATTCCGGACGGCGTCGTAGCGGGCGGGGAGACCCTCACCGAGCCCGGCGAACGTCGGCTCCTCCGAGTACATCCCGTACGCACCGTAGCGCTCGCAGAGGCGGACCATGGACGCGCCGACGGCGGGGGAGAGGAGGGGGTCGAAGGACGCGACGCGGTGGGCAGCCACCAGCGGACGGTAGCACCGGGGCGCCTTGGGGGACAACGGTCTCTTGAATCATCACGGCGCCTCCGGCGTCGAAGTGCGATGACGCCCGGGATTGGTTTGCGCCTGACGAGGAAGGCGTCTATCCAGGAGAATTCCATGGACACTGGGATCGCAGCCATCAACGAGCAGGTGAAGGAGGCGTCGGCCTTCGCCTACCGGCTACGGGAACAGATCGGCACGGTGATCGTCGGCCAGCGCTACCTGGTCGACCGCCTGCTGGTCGGTCTCCTGACCGGAGGCCACATCCTCCTCGAGGGGGTGCCGGGCCTCGCCAAGACGCTCTCCGTGAAGACGCTGGCGCAGGCCATCGCGGCGAACTTCCGGCGCATCCAGTTCACGCCCGACCTCCTGCCCGCCGACCTGATCGGCACGATGATCTACAGCCCCCGCGACGGTAGCTTCACCACCCGCAAGGGGCCGATCTTCGCACAGATCGTCCTCGCCGACGAGATCAACCGTGCCCCCGCGAAGGTGCAGAGCGCGCTCCTCGAGGCGATGCAGGAGCATCAGGTCACGATCGGTGACGAGACGCACCCGCTGCCCGACCCGTTCCTCGTCCTCGCCACGCAGAACCCGATCGAGCAGGAGGGGACCTACCCCCTCCCCGAGGCCCAGGTCGACCGCTTCATGCTGAAGCTCCGCATCGGCTATCCCTCGCGCGAGGAGGAGCGCCAGATCCTCGACCGGATGGCGGTGACGCGGAACCACCAGCGCGTCAGCACCGTGGTGACCACCGACGAGATCCTCCGCACGCGCGCCCTGGTCGACCAGATCTACATCGACGACAAGATCAAGGACTACGTCGTCAACATCGTCTTCGCCACGCGCGAGCCCCAGGCCTACCAGCTCGACCTGGGCCCCCTCATCGAGTACGGCGCCTCGCCGCGCGCGACGCTCTACCTGACCCTCGCCGCCAAGGCACACGCCTTCCTCCAGGGTCGCGGCTACGTCACGCCGCAGGACGTGAAGTCGATCGGCCCCGACGTGCTCCGCCACCGCGTCATCGTCTCCTACGAGGCGGAGGCCGAGGAGGTCGACGCCGACGAGGTAGTGAGGCGCGTCTTCGAAGGCGTGCCCGTTCCGTAGGCCGCGGGCCGTCCGGCCATGCTCTCGCGCGAGCAGCTGAAGACGGTGCGGAAGATCCAGATCCGCACCAGCCACCTGGTGACGGATCTCTTCGCCGGCCAGTACCAGAGCGCCTTCAAGGGCCGCGGCATGGAGTTCGCCGAGGTGCGACTCTACCAGCCCGGGGACGAGATCCGCACCATCGACTGGAACGTCACCGCGCGCACCGGCATGCCGCACGTGAAACGCTACGCCGAGGAGCGCGAGCTCACCGTCATGCTGCTCGTCGACGCGAGCGCGTCGACCGTCTTCGGAAGCGTCCGCCAGACGAAGAGCGCGCTCGCCGCCGAGCTGGGGGCGCTCTTCGCCTTCTCCGCCATCACCAACAACGACAAGGTCGGGCTCGTCATCTTCACCGACCGGATCGAGCTGGCGCTGCCGCCGCGCAAGGGCACGCATCACGTCCTCCGGGTGATCCGCGAGGTGCTCTCGCTCAGGCCCGTCGGGCGCGGCACCAACATCTCGGCGGCGCTCGAGCACCTCGCCCGCGTCACCAAGCGGCGCTGCGTCGTCTTCGTCGTGTCGGACTTCCTCGACCCGGGCTGCCGCCAGGCGCTCCGCATGGCCTCACGCCGGCACGACGTGATCGCGGTCGTGCTCGAGGATCCACGCGAGGCCGCGCTGCCCGCGGTGGGCCTCGTCGAGCTGGAGGAGGCCGAGACCGGCGAGCGGTACGTCGTCGACACCGGCAACCTCCGCGTGCGGGAGGCCTTCGCGCAGGAAGCGGCGGTGGCGCGTGCGGAGCGGGACCGCGGGCTTCGAGCCGCCGACGTCGACGCCATCGTGGTCGAGACCGATCGGCCCTACACCGAGGCGCTGCTCCGCTTCTTCCGGATGCGGGAGCGGCGGCAGTGAGGGTCGTCCTCCTCGCGCTGCTCCTCGGCGTCGTCGGGCATGCCCGAGCCGACGAGGCGCCTCCGCCGGTCGAGGTCCGTGCGCACGCCGAGCCGGACAGGGTGACGATCGGGACGCGCTTCCGCTACGTCGTCGAGGTGATCTCCGCGCCCGACGCGGAGGTGTTCGTCGAGCAGCCGGCGGAGCGGCTCGGCGACTTCGACATCGTCGACTTCGGGGTCGAGCCGCCTGCCCGGCGCGAGGGGAAGACGGTCCTCACGCGCTGGTATCGCCTGGTCGGCTACAGCGCGGGCGATCACGTCCTCCAGTCGCCGCCCGTCAAGTACCGGGTGGCGGGCCAGGAGGAGGCGGAGGCGCCAGCGCAGGAGATCACCGTGTCGGTCGAGAGCCTGCTCGCGCAGACGCCGAACGCGACCGACATCCGCGACATCAAGGCCCCGGAGCCGGTGCCCGTCGACTGGCGTCCCTACTACCTCCTGGGGGGCGGGATCGCGCTCCTGCTCGCGGTCGTCGCGATTCTCTACCGGCTGCTGAACCGCCCCCGGCGCGCGCGCCCGGCGCCGCCTGCGCGGCCGCCACACGAGATCGCGGCCGACGCGCTGGCCGACCTCCGGCGACGGAACCTCATCGCCGTCGGCGCCTTCAAGGAGTACTACTCCGCGCTCTCCGACATCGTCCGCATTTACCTCGAGCAACGATTCCGGCTGCGGGCGCCCGAGATGACGACCGAGGAGTTCCTGCTCACGACCGCCCGCGAGGGCCGGCTCGAGGCTGCGCACCGCCGGCTCCTCGGCGAGTTCCTCTCCGAGTCCGACCTCGTCAAGTTCGCCCGTCACCTGCCCACGATCGCCGACAGCGAGCGCGCGTGGGGCGCGGCCAAGCGGTTCGTCGACGAGACCGCCCCGCCGCCGACCGTCCCCGTGGAGGAGCGCCGTGCGGCTGGCTAGCCCGTGGAGCCTCGTGCTCCTCGCCCTCGTGGCGCTCGGGCTGCTCTTCCTCCTCCCCCGAACCCGGCGCGCGGGCCGCCGGGCCGCGGTGCGCTACCCGACGCTCGCCACGCTCCGCGCCGTCGCGCCGGCGGGCGCGGCGCACCGACGTGCCATCCTCGGTGTCCTCCGCGTCGCCGCGCTGGTGCTGCTGGTGCTGGCGCTCGCCCGCCCGCAGGCGGGCAGCGCGACCACCAAGCTCCATCGCGAAGGCGTCGACGTCGTGCTCGCCGTCGACCTCTCGGGCAGCATGCTGGCCGAGGACTTTACGCTCGGCAGCTCTCGGGCGAGCCGCGTCGACGCCGTCAAGGCCGTCGTCAAGGACTTCGTGGCCGCGCGCCCCGAGGACCGGATCGGGCTCGTCCTCTTCTCGGCCCGGCCCTACACGCAGTGCCCGCTCACGCTCGACCACGGCTGGCTCCTCCAGAACCTCGACCGCGCCCAGGTCGGCATGATCGAGGACGGCACCGCCATCGGCTCGGCGCTCGCCACGGCCGTGAACCGTCTCCGTGCGTCCACCGCCAAGAGCAAGTTCGTCGTGCTCCTGACCGACGGCCAGCAGAACGCCGGCCGGATCACCCCCGAGACCGCAGCCGAGGCGGCGGCCGCCCTCGGCATCAAGGTCTACACGGTGGGGGCTGGCACCCGCGGCATCGCGCCGTATCCTACACAGGACGTCTTCGGCAACAAGGTTTACCGGCCCATGCCGGTCGACATCGACGAGGATACGCTCAAGAAGGTCGCCGCGAAGACGAACGGCCGCTACTTCCGCGCCACGGACACGAAGAGCCTCCAGGAGATCTACGCCGAGATCGACCGGAGCGAGAAGACCGAGTTCGAGGCGCCGCAGTTCCTCGACTATCGCGAGCTCTACCCCTGGCTCGTATGGCCCGCGCTCGGTCTCGTCCTCGCCGAGGTCGGGCTCGCGGAGACGGTGCTCCGGAAGCTGCCATGATCCTCTGGCGCGACCCGCTGAGCCTCCTCGCGCTGGGCCTCGTCCCCGCGCTCGTCGCCTTCTTCCTCTGGGCCCGTCGCCGCCGCGAGCGAGCCCTGGCCGCCTTCGTCGCCGCCGCGCTCCTGCCCGCCGTCGCGCCGGACCTCGACCCGCGCCGCCGGGTGCTCCGCTGGGCGCTCCTCACGGTGGCCGTCCTCTGCCTCGGTCTCGCGCTCGGCGGCCCCATGTGGGGCTTCCGCTGGCAGGAGGTACACCGCCAGGGCATCGATCTCGTGATCGCCATCGATACCTCGCGCAGCATGCTCGCGACCGACGTCACACCCAACCGCCTCGCGCGCGCCAAGCTCGCGGTGCAGGATCTGGTCGCCGAGGTGCACGGGGACCGCGTCGCCCTCGTCGCCTTTGCGGGGAGTGCCTTCCTCCAGTGCCCGCTCACGCTCGACTACGGCGCCTTCGCGCAGAGCCTCGAGGCGGTGGAGGTGGGCATCATCCCGAAGGGCGGCACCGCGCTCACCGCCGCGATCGACTCGAGCCTCGAGGCGTTCGAGGGCCGCCAGGGGAGCCACCAGGCGCTCGTCCTCATCACCGACGGCGAGGATCATGAGGGGAAGGTGAAGGAGGCGGCGAAGCGCGCCGCGGACCGCGGCGTCAAGATCTACACCGTCGGCATCGGTACCACGGAAGGCGAGCTCATCCCCGGCGAGTCGGGTAGCTACGTGAAGGACCGCGCCGGGCAGGTGGTGAAGTCCCGGCTCGACGAGGAAACGTTGAAGGACGTCGCCGTCGACACGGGCGGCGTCTACCTGCACGCCGCGGGACCGTCGCTCGGCCTCGGCGAGCTCTACCGCGACTACATCGACACCATGGAGAAACGGGAGCTCGCGAGCACGCTCGAGCGGCGGTTCGAGCACCGCTTCCAGCTCCCCCTCGCCGTGGCGCTCGTCCTGCTCGCGCTCGAGCCGCTCGTCGGCGAGCGACGCGCGCGGGCCCGCGCGGCGCGGTGGGGGTGGCTCCCCTGGCGGCGCCGCGCGGAGGAGCCGGCATGATCCGCCGGCGCGTCCCGCTCGGCGCCGTCGCGCTCGCGGCCGTGTCGGTCGGCTGGCTCGATCCCCACGCGAAGGCGCGCGAGGCGGCCCGCCTCTACGCGGCCGGGAAGTACGACGATGCGGTCGCCTCGTACAACGAGGCGCTCACCGACCAGCCGGATTCGCCGCTCCTCCACTTCAACCTCGGCGACGCCACCTACAAGCAGGGGAGATACACCGACGCCCTCAACGCCTTCCAGCAGGTCCCGACCGGCGACGCCGACGCGGTGCGGACGGCGCGTGTCGCCTACAACATGGGAAATGCCAAGTACCGGCTCGGCGAAGCCGCCGAGGCGTCGGATCCGAAGGCCGCGCTCGGGCTCTACGCGGAGGCACTCGTCGCCTACCGGCGCGTGATGGGTGCCGCGCCCGACGACGTCGATGCCAAGTTCAACCACGAGTTCGTCGAGAAGAAGATCGCCGACCTGAAGAAGAAGCTCGAGGAGCAGCAGAAGCAGCAGGACCAGCAGCAACAACAGCAAGCGCAGCAACCGCAGGACCAGCAGAAGCCCGAGGACCGGCAACAACAGCAGCAGCCGCAGAACGAGGACCAGCAGAAGGAGGGAGCGCAGAAGCCCGACGAGCAGCAGAACGCCCCGCAGCCCGCCGGCGAGGGAGAACGGAAGGAGGGCGAGATGACGCAGCAGGAAGCCGCCGCCCTCCTCGACTCTCAGCGCGCCCAGGAGGTGCAGCCCGACGAGGTCACCAAGCGGCTCCAGGGCGCCGTGGTGGCGGAGCCCGAGCAGGACTGGTGACCGTGGCGCGGCACGCCGTTCGCCTCCTGGCCTTCGTCCTTCTCCTCGCGCCTGCGGCCGGCGCGGAGGTGACGGTGCGGGCCACCGTGGATCCGGCGCAGGTCCGGGTCGGCGAGTCCGCCGCGTTCGCGGTCGAGGTCGACGGCGCCCAGAACGCGCCCGTCCCCGAGATCCCGCCCGTCGACGGGCTCACTGTGCGCTACGTCGGACCGGAGACGCAGGTGTCGATCGTGAACGGCCACGTGACGCAGTCGGTGACGTATCGGTTCTCGGTCGTGGCCGCGCGCCCGGGGGCATTCACCATCGGTCCGGTCGGCGTCGCGGTCAGTGGTGCGCGCTACGAGGGAGCCGCCGTGACGCTGAACGCCGTCGCCGCCGGGGCCCCGCGCCCGGGCCAGGCGACGGCCGCTGGGGGCGATCAGCTCCGGCTCGTGCTCTCGCCCGCCAAGACCGAGGTCTACCTGCACGAGCAGGTGCCGGTCAGCCTCAAGCTCTACGTCGGCAACGTGCGTGTCACGGACCTCCAGTACCCGACCATCTCCGGCGACGGCGTCGCCATCGAGAAGCTTCCCGAGCAGCCCCAGCAGCAGAGCGAGCGGACCGCACAGGGTGTCTTCCAGGTGGTCGATTTCGAGACGACGCTCACCCCGCTCCGGAGCGGGATGCTGACGGTGGGACCGGCCAGCATGCACCTCGGTGTCCTGGTGCGGACGCGCCGCGATGGGTTCTTCGGTGGATTCTTCGGCGACACGCAGCGGCCGATGGAGCTTCACTCCGAGCCGTTCACGCTGACCGTCCTCCCGCTCCCCGAAGCCGGCCGCCCGGCCGACTTCGCGGGCGCCGTCGGCCGCTTCGAGCTCGACGTGAAAGCGGCCCCGCTCGCCCTCGGCGTGGGCGACCCGGTGACCGTCACGTCGACGGTCCGTGGCATCGGCAACCTCGAGAGCGTGACCCCACCGGCGATCGCCGGCAGCGACGTCCTCCGCGTCTACCCGGTGCAGCCGTCCGGTCAGCCCACCGGCGGCGAGCGAGCGTTCGAGCAGGTCGTGATCCCGCAGCACGCCGGCACGGTGAGCCTGCCCGAGACGCGCTTCAGCTACTTCGACCCCGAGGCCCGCGCCTATCGGACGGTCTCCCACCCGCCGATCGCGCTCGCCGTGCGCGAGGCTGCGCAGCCACAGGGGGCGCCGCGGATTCTCGGCGCGACCGTCCGTCGGCCACCCGCGGAGCAGGTCGGCCGCGATCTCGTGTTCATCAAGGATGCCCCAGGCACACTCGTGCCGATCGGCGCCCGCCGCTACCGGAGCGCACTCTTCTGGGGCTTCCAGGCGCTGCCGCTGGCGGCATGGCTCGTGGCGGCGTCCATCGATCGCCGCCGGCGCCGACTGACGGGCGACGTGCGCTACGCGCGCTTCACCCGTGCGGGTCGGGCGGCGCGGCAGGCGATCGCCGGCGCCCGCCAGAAGCTCCGGGCCGGCGACCACGCCGCCTTCTACGACGCGCTCGCACGCGCCGTCGGCGACTACCTCGCCGCGAAGCTCGATCTCCCGCCCGGCGGCGTGACCGCGGACACGGTGGGCGATCGCCTCCGCCAGCACGGCCTCGCACCCGGCGTCGTCCGTGACCTGGAGGAGTTCTTCGCCACCTGCGAGCACGCTCGCTTCGCGCCGACCACGGACGCCAGCGCCGACATGGAGCACACGCTCGAACGCGCCGCCGGGATCGTACGCGCGCTCGAGCGCGCGCGGCGGCTCGCGCGTGCGGTGGTGGCGGCGTGTCTCATCGTGGCCGTCGGGACGCGGGTGTGGGCGGCGCCGGCGGCCGAGAGCGCCAACACGATCTTCTTCCGCGCCAACACGCTCTACGCCGAGGAGCACTACGCCGAGGCGGCCGCGCAGTACGAGCAGCTCCTCGCGGTCGGGCTCGAGAGCGGCAACCTCTACTTCAATCTCGGCAACGCCTACTTCAAGGCGGGCGACGTCGGGCACGCGATGCTCAACTA
>VBLA01000514.1 GCA_005879245.1 Deltaproteobacteria bacterium | reverse complement strand
GGGAAACATCTGCTCATATCGGGTCTCGATGATCGGACGCGCAGGTGCAGCCATGGTCGATGGACGATACGCCTCTTTTACCAATCTTGCAGCAAGCCGATCGTCCCTTCCCCCCATCGCGCCTTCGGTGGTATCCGGGCGCTGGCTCGCGCGGCTGGAAGGAGCATGCTGGCACGGATCGTGGTCGTCGGCGCCGGCCCGACGGGGACAGCGCTCTCGTATCTGCTCGCGCGACGGGGAATCGAGGTCGTGCTTCTCGAGCGCGAGACGGACTTCGATCGACTCTTCCGCGGTGAGGGGATGATGCCGTGCGGAATCGACGCGCTGGCCCAGATGGGACTGCGCCAGCACCTCGAGTGGCTGCCGTCACGGCGGCTCGATCGCTGGGAGTTCTACTTCGACGGGGTGCCGTTTCTGGTGCAGCCCGAGCCCGATCGAGAACGCCCGAACTGCGTGCGGATCATGTCGCAGCCGCATCTGCTGCGCGCACTCGTCGAGGAGGCGCAGCGCTTCCCCTCGTTTCGCTTCGAGCCGGGGACGACGGTGCGGGACTTCTCGCCGCAAGCGGACGGGGGCGTGGTGGTTCGCGCAGACACTCGCGCAGGGCCACGTGAATTCGGTGCGGACCTGCTGATCGGCGCCGACGGACGAAGCTCGGTGGTGCGGAAGCGGGCATCCATCCCGCTCGAGCCGCAGCCCCTGGGATACGACGTCGTCTGGTGGAGCCTCCCGCTGCCATCGTGGCTTCGAGACGCGTCCGTCTTCTATGCCTTCGCCAGCTCGAGAACGACCGAGGCGGCCGGCGCGTACCCCTCCTGGGACGGACGGCTGCGCCTCGGCTGGCTCATCCCGAAGGGCACCTACCGCTCGCGACGCACGCAGCCGCCCGACGGGGGTGCTGCTGCTCGGCGATGCGGCCCACCCGATGTCGCCGATCCGCACGCAGGGGATCAACATGGGCCTGCGCGATGCGCTGGTCGCCGCGAATCATCTCGTACCGGCGATCCAGGCCGGCGGCCGTGGAACGGACCTCGAAGCAGCCACCCGGCGGATCGAGGAGGAACGGATGCCGGAGATCGCGCGCTCGCAGGAGCTCCAGGTTTCCAGCAGCAAGCCGTCGGCGCCCTGCGCAGTCCCCTGTTCCGTCGCTTCGTTCTTCCCGTGCTGGGACGGCTCGGACTCACGCGGCGCATCTGGCTTCACGGCGAGCGCCCGCTCCGGTACGGAGCTGTCCCCGTCCGGCTCACAGTTTGAGCGTACGAAGGAGGAGAAGGTGACGTCGATGCACGAGCTACCGCGTAGCAGGCTTGGCCCGAGCGCCGCGATCGTCGGCGCGGTGCTGCTATTCGTCGGGACGTATCTGCATCCGATGGGAGCAGATCCCAACGTGCCCTTGGCCGCATTCACCGAGTACGCGGCGGATCGTCACTGGGTGGCCAGCCACCTGATGCAGCTGTTGGGCTTCGTATCGATGATGGCCGCGCTCGTCCTGCTGTCGCGGAGCATGATGGATGGTCCGGCCGCCGAATGGGCTACCCTGGGGATGACGGGAGCCGTCGCCAGCCTGGCCGTGGCGTCGGCGCTTCAAGCCGTTGACGGCGTCGCCCTGAAGTTCATGGTCGACGGCTGGATGGCGACGGCAGAGCCGGGAAAGGCCGCGCTCTTCCAGGCGGCGTTCGGCGTTCGGCAGGTCGAGGTCGGACTTGCCAGCGTCACCAGCTTGCTCCTTGGCCTCACGGCATCGACGTATGGCGTCGCGCTTTTGATCGACCGTCGCTTTCCCAGGTGGCTGGGTGCGTTTGCCATCGTGGGAGGCGTTCCCACCGCCATCGCCGGCGTGGTGATCGCTCGCACCGGATTCTCGAACCTCGCCATGGCAATCAACATGCCCTCGGGTTCGCTGTTGATCTTGTGGATGATCGTTTTTGGCGTCTCTGGCTGGCGACGTCGATGATGCCGGCACGACGAGGAGGTCCGCCCATGCAGCAAGAGCATCGCTGTCTGATCCGCGCCGACGAAGTCGCAGACGTGCCCGAGCCCACACCGCTCCGTCGGTCGGCCATCATCTGCGGAATCCGTTCCAGGCGGACCTGGTGTACCTCGACGACGCAGCGCTCGACGGTGGCGAGCGTATGAGCATGAGGGTGCGGCGACCCGGCGTGCGCGACGGCTACGACGCGTGGTCGACGACCTACGATGAGACGCCGAATCCCCTTGTCGCGCTCGACCGACGGTACACGATGCGCCTTCTGGAGCCCCGACCCTCCGAGCGCATCCTGGATGCGGGCTGCGGGACGGGGGCGTATCTGCGCCTGATCCTGCTGGCGGGGAGCTCGCCGTTCGGGCTGGATTTCTCGCGCGGCATGCTACGGGTCGCTCGACGACGACTACCGTCGGTGCCGCTGGCCCAGGCCAATCTCGACGATCCCTTGCCCGTGCGCGGGTGGGTCTTCGACGCGGTGCTGTGTGCCCTCGTCGGCGAGCACCTGGAGAACGTGTCGCTGCTCTTCCGGGAGTTCTCCGCCAGCCTCGTGGCCGGCGGGCGGCTCATCTTCTCGGTCTTCCATCCGGAGATGGCGGCTGCCGGCATCGAGGCGAACTTCGAGCGCGAAGGGGTGGAGTACCGGCTGGGTGCCCGTCGATACAGCGTTGACGACTACGTCGACGCCGTCGACCGCTCGGGCTTTCGGGGCCTCCGGGTGCACGAGTTCTGCGGCGACGCGGCCCTGGCGGACGAGATCCCCTGGGCCGCGAAGTACCTGAGCCGTCCGCTTCTGCTGACCGTGGAAGCGAGGAAGACTTGACTTCCTCACCCCTTTCGGACGATCGGGGCCGGTCATGGGACTCCTCGATCGGTTCCGGCTGAACGACCAGGTCGCGATCGTCACGGGCGCGGGGCGGGGGATCGGGCAGGCGATCGCGCTCGCCTTCGCCGAGATGGGCGCCGACGTCGTGTGCGCCGCGCGCACCGAGCGCGAGATCGAGGCGACGGCCGACCGGGTCCGCGGCTTCGGCCGGCGCGCGCTCGCCCTTCATTGTGACGTGACCCACGCGGCCGAGCTCGACGAGGTGGTCGCGCGGACTATCGCGGAGTTCGGGCGCGTTGATCTGCTGGTGAATAATGCGGGTGGCTTTCCACCCATGCCGGCGCTCGACACCGACCAGGCCTCCTGGGAGTGGTGCATGCGCTTCAACCTGACCTCGGCCTTCCTCCTGACCCGCGCCTGCCTGCCGCACATGCTC
>VBLA01000513.1 GCA_005879245.1 Deltaproteobacteria bacterium | reverse complement strand
TCCCGACCGAGACGGTGTACGGGATGGGGGTCGACGCCCTTTCGGATGCGGCGGTCGCACGCCTCGTCGCGGTGCGGGGACGGGAGGAAGGGAAGGCGATCCTGGTGCTGGTGAGCGATCTCGGGATGGTGGAGAGGGTGGCGACGGAGATCCCGCCAGCGGCGCGGCAGCTCGCCCGCCGCTTCTGGCCTGGACCGCTCACGCTCGTGCTGCCCGCGCGCGCCGGTCTTCCCGCCCCGCTCGGCGCGGGTATGGGCACGATCGGTGTCCGGGTGCCGGGTCATCCGCTTGCCGCGGCGCTGGTGGCCGGCCTCGGTCGCCCGGTGACGGCGCCGAGTGCCAACCCGCCCGGTCGGCCGCCGCCGCGTCGCCTCGACGAGGCGTGGACCTCCTTCGGCGCGCGGGTCGACGTCTACCTGGACGGCGGCCTCCTCGCCGGGGGCGCGTCGACGGTCGCCGCAGTCGAGGGGGAGCGCGTCCGCGTGCTGCGCGCGGGCGCGGTCGCCGAGGAGGCGCTTCGCGCCGCGCTCGAGGATCGCTCGTGGCGGTGATCCGCCCCCTCGCGGGGCTGCGCTACGATCCGGCGCACGTGGGGGACGTCGGGCTCGTGCTGGCGCCACCCTACGACGTCATCTCGCCCGCCGAGCAAACCGCGCTCTACGGGCGGAGCCCGCAGAACGTGGTCCGGCTCATCCTGCCGCGCGAGCCGGACCGGGGTGCCGCGTCGGCTCGCACGCTCCGTGCGTGGGTCGAGAGCGGCGTCCTCGTCCGCGAGCCGCAGCCGGCGATCTATCTCTACTCGCAGCAGTTCTCCCTCCCCGACGGCTCGACCCGCCGTCGCGACGGCATCATCTGCCGGCTCCGCCTCGAGGACTTCTCCCGCGGCATCGTCCGTCCCCACGAGCGCACGCTCCCCGGCCCGAAGGCCGATCGGCTCGCGATCCTCCGCGCCACCGGCGCCAATCTGAGCCCGATCATGGGCCTCTACGACCGGCCCGGTGAGCCCGTCCGGGAGCTCGTCGGCGCCGCGGCGCTCGGACCGCCGGTGATCGACGTGAGCAGCTGGCATCAGCTCTGGCCGATCACCGACGCCGCGGCGATCGAGCGGGTCACGGCGGCCCTCGCGGACGAGACGGTGATCATCGCCGACGGACACCATCGCTACGAGACCGCGCTCGCCTACCGCGACGAGCAGCGCGGGAACGAGGCGGCACGCTACGTCCTCGCCTACCTCGCCAACATGGAGGAGGAGGGCGTCGTCATCCTGCCGACGCACCGCCTCGTGCCGGCGCCACTCGCCCTCGAGCCGGCGGTGCTCGAGGCGCGCCTCCGGGAGCGCTTCACCGTCGAGCCGCTGCCCGCCGTCGGGCGCCGTTCGCCGGGCGAGATCGACTGTCTTCTCCCCCACCGCCGCGTCCGGCTGCGCGCGCGTCCCGAAGCGACGGCTCGCCTGGCCCATCTCCCTCCGGCCCTCCGCACGCTCGACGTCTCCCTCCTGCACGGTCTCGTGCTCGGGCCGCTCCTCCGCGTCGAGACCGCGCGCCTCGCCTTCACCCACGAGGACGAGGAGGCGGCCGAGGCCGTCGCCGACGGCCGCGCCGCCGCGGCTTTCCTGCTGAACCCCCCCACGATGACGGAGGTGCGGGCCGTCTGCCTGGCCGGCGAGCTGATGCCCGAGAAGTCGACCTACTTCTTCCCGAAGCTGGCGACGGGTCTCGTCTTCTCGCTCGTCGGTCCGCCGTGGGTGTGACCGGCAGGATGCTGAAGAGCGACCTCACAGGCGGCGCTCGGGGGTGCCCCGCGCCCCACTCCCCGTGCGCGACGGGCATGGGTTTTTCAGCATCCTGTCACAGGTGCGCCGCGGGTGGATCGTTGCGCTTCTCCAGCTGGCGGAGCCGCGCGTCGAGATCTTCGAGACGACGCTGGAACCGCTCCTGGAGGTCCTTCAGCTCGCGCTCCATTCGCGGCTGCGCCGAGAGGGGCTGGAACGGCGAGCGGCCGAAGCGGAGGAGTCCAGGGCGGGCCGGGGCGAGTGTCACGGTCGCGACCTGCGTCTCGGCGCTCCGCACGTACTCGACGGGCACCTCGCTGCCGGGCTTCCGACTGGCGATCGCATCGAGGATGTCGCCTGCGTCACCGACTGCCTCGTCGCCGACGCGGGTGACGACGTCGCCGGCCTTGAGGCCGCCCTTGGCGGCGGGCCCCTCGGGCTCGACCTCGAGGACGAGTGCGCCCGTGGGGGCGGTCACGCCGAGCGCGGTGCGGCGGCGCCGAGGGCCGCGAGCAGCATCCAGGCCTTCATCCGAGCCACCTCCGGCGTCTTAGACGCGGAGCGCGGGGTTTGGTTCAGCGCGATCGCGGTCGCGATGGCGGTTCACCCTTTGCGGGGTGCGGCGGTCCCCCGGTAGAATCCCCCGTCGTCGAGGAACCCGTGGAGACCCGTCGCCCGACCAGTCCGCTCGCCGAGGAGATCCTCGGCCTCTACTTCCCCGTCCTCGACCACGGCTTCGTGTCGCTCATCGACTACATGGGCTCCGACGAGGACGTCGAACGGGCGGCGCGGGTGTCGTACGGCTACGGCACGCGCCGCACGAGCGAGACGCGCGGGCTCATCCGCTACCTCCGCCGCCACCGCCACACCACGCCGAGCGAGATGGTGGAGCTCAAGTTCCACTGCGCCATGCCGATCTTCATCGCCCGGCAGTGGGTGCGGCACCGCTCGGCCTGCCTCGCCGAGGGCACTGAGGTGTACTTCGACCTTCCCGCTAGCATGCGCCGGAACGTAAGGCAGCTCTACAAGCTCAAAATCGAGGACATTCACCGCCAGTTCCAGCGGACCAGCAACCGAACTCGACCCGACAAGCAGAGAAACGCCTTCTTCCGCGCCGATCGTCTGAAGGGAATGCGGCTACGGCAGATCGACGAGGATGGCCTCACTCTACGGCACACCGAGCTCGTGAACGTTTTCGACAGTGGTGTGAAGGCCGTCTTCCGCATGGTGCTGGCCGACGGAAAGAGCATCGAATGCACGTCGGATCACCGCTTCTTCTTCTCGGACGGATGGAAGACGCTGAGCGAAGCGACGGGACTCGACGGCAGCAGGAAGGTTGCTACGTGGAAGGTGGGGTCTTACTTCATCTACGTGAACGGGTCGAGCCAGGCTGTGCCCGCTCTCTATCAGGATCGCGACTGGCTCCATGACCAGTACAAAGTGCTGAGCAAACCGATCGGTGAGATCGGTGCGCTCTGCGGCGTTGGGCCGCACACCGTGAGGAAGTGGGTGAGAATCCACGGGCTGACCAGAGGCGGCCGCCGCGCGTTTCGACCCGAACCGTGGAACAAGGGCCGAGCGTACCGTCTCGGTTCTCGAGTCCTCTCCACGCGCTGGATCGAGGCTAATCGGCAGGCTCGCTCTGGGGTGCCAGCTCTGTCACGCGCGGGCGAGCGAGCTTCACGTGCATCACATCGTGCCGGTCTGGGCCGATGAGTCCCGGGCTCGCGACCACGCCAACCTCACGACCTTGTGCGGCGCCTGTCATCACGAGCTGCACGGGAGGGAGCTCGAGTACGTCGAACGCCTCGGTGGGCCGCCCGTGGACGCGTCCTGGCAGCGACGTCCACGCGTCGCCTGGAACAATCTAACTGTCGCTAAGCTCGTGAGGATCGAGCGCTTCGAGTACGTTGGCGAGAAGCGAACCTACGACCTCGAGGTGCGCGGCCGCCACCACAATTTCATCGCGAACGGGATCGTCACCCACAACTCGCTGAACGAATACAGTGGGCGGTACAGCCTCATGCCGCTCCTGTTCTACCGCCCCGCCCCCGAGCAGATACAGGCGCAAAGCGCGTCGAACCGACAGGGTCGTTCTGGTGCGCCGCTCGAGGCGATCTACCCCGAGGCGATCGAGCGCTGGGAACGCGTCCGGCAACTCGCGGCCGAGCAGTACGCCTGGCTGGTCGAGCGGGACGTCGCGCGCGAGCTCGCGCGGATCGATCTCCCGCTCTCCACCTACACCCAGTGGTACTGGAAGATCGACCTCCACAACCTGTTCCACTTCCTGTCGGTGCGGGCCGATCCGCACGCGCAATACGAGATCCGCGCCTACGCGCGCATCATCGCCGGGATGCTGAAGCGCGTTGCCCCGCTCAGCTTCGAGGCGTGGGTCGACTACGAGCTCTGCGGCGCGCACCTCTCGCGGGCGGAGCTGGGAGCGCTCCGCCGCCTGCTGCGCGTGGCCGACGGGGACATCGAGAGCCCGGGCGCCGCGCGGGTCACGGCGGAGGAGCTCGCCGCCCTCGGCCTCTCGAAGCGCGAGATCGAGGAGCTCTGCGCCAAGCTCGCGAAGCCGCCCGCGACGGACGACTTCGACCTCGACCTCGCCGCCGCCCGCCCCGCCGAGCACTTCGCGCGCCTGATGGAGGCAGCGGTGCCGCGCGTCGACCGGCGGTGAGCGACGGCGTGGCGGGACCGCCGATCGCGGTCGCGATCCGCCGGGGCGTCCGGCTCTTCAACCACGGTCGGTACTTCAGCGCCCAGCAAGCGTGGGAGGCCGCGTGGCAGGACGCGCCCGCCGAGGATCGCGGCTTCCTCGAGGGGCTCGTGCAGCTCGCCTCGGGGCTCCATCTCCGCACCCGCCGCGGTGCGACGCGCGGCGCCGTGCACCTCCTCTCCCAGGCGCTCGTGACGCTCGAGGACTACCGCCCCGCCACCCACGGGGTCGACGTCGAGGCGCTGGTCGCCGACTTCGAGCCGTATCTGACCTGGATCCGCGAGCTCGGGCGGCCCCACCGGATGCTCGATCGCCTGCGCATCCCCAGTCTTCGCGCGCGCTGACGGGCGACGTATCCTCGACGCCTGCCCGTCCGTCATGCAAGTGAGAGCGCACCGACGGGAGAGAGGGACATGGGCGACTTCGAGCTACCGGACGGCCTCCGGAACGATCTGCGCGCAGCCTGGCACCGCTACATCGATCTCCTGGCGCCCCTCCGACCTGGGCTCCACGGCTTCTGCCGCCGGCTGACCGGCAATGTCTGGGACGCGGAGGACCTCGTACAGGACACCCTGCTGAGAGCCTTCGGGACGCTCGGCAGCGTCTCCGTCCGCATCGAGAATGCGCGTGCCTACCTGCTCCGGACCGCGACCAATCTCTGGATCGACACGGTCCGCCGCCGCGAAAGCGAAGCGACGGCCCTCGCCGAGCCGCGCGAGAGCGGCACCAGCCCGGCGGCCCCCGGCACGGCGCGCGACGCGGGGACCGTGCTGATGCAGCGGCTCGCCCCGCAGGAGCGGGCGGCCGTCGTCCTGAAGGAGCTCTTCGACTACAGCCTGGAGGAGATCGCTGACGTCCTGGCGACGACCGTCGGGGCGGTGAAGGCGGCGTTGCACCGGGGTCGCACGCGACTCCAGGATCCCGAGGTCGCATCCCGTCGCCCGCGGCCGTCGGTGGCGCTCGTCGATCGCTTCGTCGACGCCTACAACGCCGCCGATGTGCCGGGGCTCATGCGCCTCATGCTGGACTCCGGGTCGGTCGAGAACGTCGGGTGCAGCGCCGAGATCGGGCGCGCGGCGTTCACGCGCCGGCAGGGCTGGTTCCACAAGGCCGTGTACGGGCATCCGGAATGGCCGGCGGAGTTTGCCTACGAATCGGCTCGGCTCGAGCGCGGGCTCTTCGAGGGCGAGCCGCTCGCGCTCGGCTTCTGCACGCGCCGCGGACGGGAGGCGCTCGAGCAGGTGATCCGTCTGGGGGAGGACGACGGGCGGATCGCCCGTCTC
>VBLA01000512.1 GCA_005879245.1 Deltaproteobacteria bacterium | reverse complement strand
CCATTACTCCCGCCGTCGAAGCCTGCGGGGGCTTCCGGAGAGGGGGGCGGCTCGGCAGCGAAGGCCAGGGCAACACCGACCATCGCCGTAGCGACGAAGGTCTTCATGGCTTTGTCCCTCCGCTCGTGAGGCACCGTGCGCGAGTCTCGCCCGTGTACGGCGGGCAGTCATGCTGATGCCCGCGTCGGCGATGCCACGTTCAAGGTCGTGCAGTTTCCACGCCAAGCGGACGTACGCGCGCACAACGTTTCGGCCGCAGGGCGGCGCGCGTGCCCGTACAGCGCTGGCCAGGGTTGTACACTCGGTGTTCCGCGGCGTACCGGGGCTCTCGGCCGGCCCTCCATGTCATCACGCCGCGAAAACGGGCGCCAATATCTCTATCTGCCGGACGCGACTTCCTATGCCGCCTCACGAGCTGGCGCCGCCGCGGTTCGGGAGCCGAGGAAGCAGGCCACCGTGCGCAGCACCGGCGGATGATAGAGGAGCGTCCAGTGACCGCAGCCCATGACGACGACCCTGCCGCGCGCGCCAAGCGGGGCCGGCACGAACGGGTCGTGGGACCCGAAGATGGCGAGCTCCCGCTGCGGGAGCCTGTCCGAGTAATACGGGGAGCCAAGCGTGACCAGCCGCCGCACCCGCCTGCCGTCCCCCAGCTCTACCAGGTAGCGGGCGACGAGGCCGCCGAGGCTGTGGCCCACGACGTCCACTTCCGGGGCACCGGCCGCGAGACAGACGGCTTCGATAGTCTGCTCGAGGCGCCCCGCCAGGCGCTGGTAGTCGAGACGGGGCGGATACGAGAAGCTCGCGAAGTTCCGGATCCCGCGCCCGGAGAGGAAGCTCCGCAGGACGAGAAAGTTGGTCGGGTCGCCGAGGAAGCCGTGGACGAACACGACCGGTGTCGGATGTGGCGCGGCCGGATCGAAGCGCTCGCGCGGCAGGACGAACCGGAGCGGCATCGAGATCGCGAGCGCGCCGAGCGCCGAGAGCTCGCTCGTGAGCGTTCGGAGGGACGCCATGTCCTTCTCTCACGAGGCGTGCTCGGGCGCGGGGCGCGGCGCAGTCAGCACGACGGCGTTGAAGAGGAGGACCCAGTTGCCGCGGTCGAGGTAGCCCTGGAGCTCTTCCGCCGTCCAGCCGAAGGGAAGGTCGGGGTTCTCCCAGTACTCGACGAGCTGGCCGGAGACGAAGAGTCGCTTGCTCTGGATGGGCGAGTGCATGACGTTCATCCTCCCGCCCTGCCTTCAGGCGGCCGCCTGGCCCGGTGTGTCGAGGCCGCTTAGGTCGAAGCGCGCTCCCTTGAAGGTGCCGCACAGCCGGACCGTCCCGGAGTTGACCAGATGGACGACCGTCGCGACCACCTCGGCCTCCGTCCGGGCGTGGGTGGAGACCGCGTTTACCAGGTCGAGCAGCGTGATGTACCGTGTCATCGTCCGTCCCTCCGTGGTGGCCTGCTGCGTGTTGTTGTAATGCTCTGCCCCTCCTACGCGTGGGACGCCGCGACGGATGCGGATGTGTCAATCTCGTGCTCGCACGGTCATGGCCGTGGCCCTCATCCTCGGGGCGCCATCCCGCGCCCACCCCGGGGACGACTGGGGAGGCTGGCGGGACCGCGTCGCCTTTACGGTGAGCGACCGGCTCCCGGGGCGAGTTCGTCGACTGGTTCCGGTCGCGCGCTGGCCGGCGGGGCGTGGAGCGCTACGACTTCCTCGCGAGCCGCCTGCGGGTGGGCGTCAGCGTGACGCTGCCTCACGTGCAGCTCGTGCTCCAGGGGCAGGACACGCGCCTCACCAACCTCCCCGGCGATGCGGACGCGCTCGGACCCGGCGCGCTCTACGTCAGCCACACGCACGACACCTCACAGGGCGAGCCGTTCGTGAAGGTCGGGTTCGTGACGCTCAGGCGGAGCGGCTTTGCCTTTACGGGCGGGCGGTTCGAGTACGCCGACGGCCTCGTGCAGCCTTTCTCGGGCCCGCGTGACGTAACGCCCCGAAGGCCAACGTGCCCGGCCGTGGGTCCGGTAGGGATCCGACCGTTCATCCGGCGGAGGTTCGGGAACAGATTCCATCCCAGGTGGAAGGAGGGATTGTTCGACGTCCAGAAAGGCATCGCGCGGATGGTCGACCGCTACCGGCGCGCGATCGCGGCAGAGCAATGAACGCTAGTCAGAGGACGGCGATCGAGTCGAGCGCCACAGCGACAGGCTCACGATCGCGAGGACGAACAGGATGGCGGCATGACGAAGCAGCTCACGGCCGACTCGACAGCACCGAGAAAGGCATTCCTCGCTCCGTAGATTCGCACGAAGGTGGTCTCGGTATCGGTGTGCATCGGCAAGCCGAACCCCACCGATGCCGCGACGGGATCGAGAAACGCGCGCACCCCCAGCAGGAGAATTGCCACGCTGGCGACAGCGGCCAGCCACGCAGCCCGAGAGCTCATGTCCGCCTCACGACGAGTTTGATGGCGGGTTCGAGGTACGCCGTGGGCGCCTCGTCCCAGTCGACGACGCGTGTCGTCACCGCTTCGGGACGCAAGGCCCCTTGCTCGATCAACGGCATGACGTCGGGAAGCAACGCCGCGGCGTGCGCGCGTCCGGTGAAGAAGCGAATCCCCAATGTGTAGAGTCTACCGAGCGGAAGCGGCATGTCGCCGCCGGCGTAGAAGCTCACGCTCTGACAGATCCCCTCCGGCGCCGTGGCTCGGATGGCATAGCGAAGGCCCGCCGGCGTGAGGCCGGCGTCGACGACGATCGGGTAGCGGCGTTCGGGCTTCTCGAACTCGGTGCGTATGGGACGGGCACCGAGGCGCTCGGCGAGTGCGAGCGCTGCGTCGTCCTCGCTGGCGTAGTCGACACGCGCGGCGCCCAAGGCGACGGCGGTCTGCGCCGCATAGAGGGGGACGCTCTTGAGGCCGTGGCTCACGATGAGCACCTCGGCCCCGGGTAGCTGCGCGAGATGTGGGGCGACGGCGCGATAGCCGTCGAGCACGTTGTCGGAGACGCTCGCGAGCGCGACCGAGTCCAGGTCGGGAGCGACGGGCGCGAGCATCGGCTCGGCATAGGGGACGCGGACCAGATCGGAGAGCATGCCCCCGTACTCGGTGCCCGAGAGCGGCTGCATGCCGTAATCGGAGAGCACGGGAAATTTGTCGCAGTTCGCGGTGTGGCCGGCGCCGCAGGAGCGACACGCGCCGCACGAGACCTGGAAGGCCACCACGACTCGCTGACCGATCTCCAAGCCGTGCACGGCGTCACCGAGGGCCACCACTTCGCCGACGCACTCGTGCCCGAGCGCGAACGGCTCGCGCGCGGGGAACAAGCCAGAGGTCAGGAACAGGTCGATATCGCAGCGCGCGACCGCCAGGGGACGAACCAGGGCTTCCACGTCTGCCTGGATCCGCGGCGCGGGGACCTCGCGCCATTCGAGTGTGCTGGGTGCGGTGCAAGTGAGTTGTCGCATGGACCGGAGTTCGCCAGAGCGCGAGACCTGTCGCAAATGATTTCTCCGCACGCGCGGTTGCGCGCGGCGCAACCGCTCCGATCAGGCGAGCGCGTCGACCAACCAGTCGCGCAGAGCCGTGATGCGGGGATCCTCGAGGCTCTCGGGTCGGCACACGAGGTGATACGTTGATGCCGACCGCACGCGGAGGTCGAACGGCACACAGAGTCGTCCCGCCGCCAGCCGCTGCTCGCAAAGGAATTGGCTCGACAGGGCGACCCCATGCCCGGCTTCCGCGGCGCTCAGCGCGATCGAGAGATGGTCGTAGGTGATCGTCCGCTTGGGTTGCAGCTCCGCGAGCCCGGCGGTGCGCAACCAGT
>VBLA01000527.1 GCA_005879245.1 Deltaproteobacteria bacterium | reverse complement strand
CACCGATGGCGATGCCTGCACGCAGAGCGACACCTGCCAGGCGGGCAGCTGCATCGGGACGAACCCCGTCCTCTGCACGGCCCTCGATCAGTGCCACGTCGCCGGAGTCTGCGATCCGACGACCGGCATCTGCTCCAACCCGAATGAGGCCGAGGGCACGGCCTGCAGCGATGGTAACCTCTGCACGTCGAACGACACGTGCCAGGCGGGAGTGTGTGGCGGGGCGCCGCTCGCGTGCGACGACGCCGACCCCTGCACCATCGATACTTGCGACCCGACGGCCGGCTGCATGGTCCAGCCGGTCACCGGCCTGGCGGCCGCCACCTGCCTCCTTACCCCCCAGGCCGCCTGTCAGCCGATGCCGCCCGCGATGGCAAAGGCGATCGCACGCGCCCAGAGCCGGATGGTGAGCGCCGGCGCGACGAGCAACCACGGCCGCGCAAAGGCACTGCTCGGCCGGGCCTCGCATGCCCTCAAGAGGGCGGCCAAGAAGACGCTCAAGTTCGCGAAGAAGCGCCAACTCTCCCCTGCCTGTGCCGGGGCGCTCCGTCGCAACCTGCTCGAAGCGAGTAGTCGCATCGTGCAACTGCGGAAGACTCTCTAGCGTCCCCTACGTGCCGACGCCGCCGGGCCACCCGGCGGCGTCGGCGCCTTCCAGCTGCCAGGCGATCTTCCCCCCGAGCAGGGCCCTCGGTGGACATCCGGGGGCGACCCGGTGTACTCGGCGGCGGAGCCCTGCGGGAGGTCCCAATGGCGCGCCCTGATCGCGGTTCCCTGCTCACCGTCTCCGCGCTCCTCATGGGGCTGCTGGCGATCTCGAACTTCAGCAAGCCCTTCGCGCCCGGCCCCGAGGTCGGGTTCGTGTTCCTCGGCCGTCGCCTCTCGGGAACGCCCAACGCGATCATCGGGCCGCTCTTCGGCCTCTACCTGCTCCTCTACGCGATCGGCATCTGGCGGATGCGCCGGTATGCGCTGCCGATGGGCATCGGGTACGCGGTCTACGTCGTGCTGAACCTGATCCTCTTCACCGTGCGGGATCCGACGGCGTTCCGTAACGGTCTTCTCTTCGGCCTGGTGTACAGCGTCGTTGCAATCGGTGTCTCGGGCGGGACCGCCTATCTCCTCGCGCAGCGGCGCGCCGCGCTCACCTAGCCGACGATGTCGGACACCGACACCATCCGTGCCCTCGCGCGGCGGGCCGCGGCTCTCCGCCGCCACATCGTGACCGTGGCGTCGGCGCAGTTCGCGCACCTGGGCGGCTCCATGTCGTGCGCGGATCTCCTCGCCGCGCTCTTCTTCGACTACCTCGGCCCGCGCGACCATTTCCTCCTGAGCAAGGGGCACGCCGTCCATGCGCTCCACGCCTGCCTGGTCGAGCTCGGAACGCTCGACGCCGCGGAGCTCACCACCTGCGGGATGCCGGGTAGCCGCCTCGCCGGCCACCCGACGCGGCGCGCGCCCGGGGTCGAGTTCGCGACCGGCTCGCTCGGCCACGCGCTCTCGGTCGGCGTCGGGATCGCGCTCGCCGAGCAGCACCGCCGCACCGGCGCGCGGACGGTCGTCCTCCTGGGTGACGGGGAGCTGCAGGAAGGCAGCGTCTGGGAGGCCGCACTCTCCGCGCCCCGCTTCGGGCTCGAGGGCCTCCTCGCCATCGTCGACTACAACGGCTTCCAGGCAGGCGGCGCGGTCGAGGACGTCGTCCCGCTCGAGCCGCTGGCGGAGAAGTGGCGCGCCTTCCGCTGGAACGTCCGCGAGATCGACGGTCACGACCTGGGCGCGATTCGCGCCGCGCTGGCGGCCGTCCCGGCGCCGCGCGGGCCGAGCGTCATCGTCGCGCACACCGTCAAGGGGAAGGGCGTACCGGGCGTCGAGGGGACGCCGCGGGCGCACTACACGACGCTGACGGAGGAGGAGGCGCGGCAGACGCTCGCGGCGCTCGAGGGGGCAGCGACGCGATGAGCGGCTACTTCGCGGCGCTCTCGGCGGCCGACGTGCTGGTCGAGCTGGCGGAGCGGAACCCGGACGTCGTCCTCCTGACGCAGGACTTCGGGGCCATCGGTGCGTTCACCGCCCGCTTCCCGGAGCGGCACTTCGATCTCGGGATCAGCGAGGCGAACCTGGTCGGCGTGGCGGCGGGAATGGCGCACGCCGGCATGCTGCCCTTCGTCCTCGCCATGGCGCCCTTCGTCAGCATGCGCGCCTTCGAGCAGATCCGCGACGACTGCGCCTACAACCGGAACAACGTGAAGCTGCTCGCCCCGTTCGCGGGCCTCGAGGCCGGGCCATGGGGCGCGACGCACCACGCGATCGAGGACATCGCGCTCCTCCGCTCGATTCCCGGCATGACGGTGCTGTCACCGGCCGACCCGAACGAGAGCCTGCGCGCTGTCCGCGCAGCCGCCGAGATCGAGGGGCCGGTCTACATCCGGCTCGGCTTCCTCTCGCCGCTCGACGGCTACGAGGCCGAGTTCCGGGTGGGCGAGGCGGTCACCATACGGGAGGGGAGGGACCTGACCCTCGTCGCGACCGGCGGCTGCGTCGGTACGGTGCTCGCGGTGCGCGAGGCCCTCCGCGCCGACGGCATCTCGGCGCGCGTTCTCAACGTACACACGCTGAAGCCGCTCGACCGGGCCGCGATCGAGCGCGCCGCGCGCGAGACCGGCCGCCTCCTCACGGTCGAGGAGCATTCGATCCTTGGGGGCCTCGGCGGTGCCGTGGCCGAGGTGCTGGCCGAGCTCGGCACGGGACGCCTGGCGCGGGTCGGTCTCCGCGACGTGTTCGCGACCGAGGTGGCACCCTATCCCGAGCTCCTCCGCCTCCACGGCCTCGACGCAGCAGGCGTCGAGGCGGCTGCGCGCGCGCTCCTCGGCCTGGGATGACAGACCCCGCGAAACGGGTCGGGAAGGTTGCAGCTCGCGGTGTCGTCACCTCTCGTAGCCCGGCAGCGCCGCCTGAGCGCGCCCACTAAGCTGCAGAAAAGGATGATGTGGGCGGGCTTCCATAACGCTCGAAGTCCGGCCCTTGCCCCCAGCCCCCCGGCTCGCGCGGACCTTCTCCCCCCGCTTCTCCGGAGCCCTTCAACTGGCGACGCGCGGCGGGGGCAGTCGCTCGTCGTATGGACGATCTGGGAGGGGCGGGAGACCGCGCGGGGGGTCGACGC
>VBLA01000195.1:8555-17096 GCA_005879245.1 Deltaproteobacteria bacterium | reverse complement strand
TGATGCCGAGGCCGGCTGGTAGCCGGACCTCGAAGGGATAGGCCCTGGCGCGCGAGGTGATCGGACACATCAGAGCGAGTCTGCTAGCCCGATTGTAGAGAGCAGGCGACACGACGAGCGCCGGCCGCCAGCCTGCCTGCTCGTGTCCGGACTGCGGATCGAAGCTCATCCTCACGATGTCGCCGCGCTCCGGAACGAAGGAGCGGGCCGTGCTCACCAGGCCTCTCGCCCCACCCGGCGGCCGAAGTCGACCGGCGCCGGCCGGTTCCGCCTCGTGATCCCCGACACCAGCTCCGACAGCTCGTACCGGGGCGGCCGCCGCCGCTCCGGGATGAGGACGACCCGCTCTCCATCGCGGCGGACCTCCAGCGCGGTCCCTTCGCCCAGTGCGCAGGCCCGTGCGACGTCGGCCGGGATACGAACTGCGAGGCTGTTGCCCCATTTCTGCACTCGCCTGCGCATCGGCCTCACCCTGTATCTACATTGGATATACGCACGCCTCCGGTGGTCACGCAAGCGTCTCCCCTACCTCGATTCCAACCACCCAGGGGCAACGGCGTTCCGTGCTGCCTTCGCAGTCCGGACCGGCGATCGTCGAAATGAGTCCCGTGACGGCGTCGACCCGCCGCAGGCGCCCGCGATCAGACAGGTAGACGTTGCCCGCCCCGTCGGTGGCAACGCCCGAGGCCTGGACTGATACCTCGGTAGCGGGAAGTCCGTCTCCGACCGCGCCTCCGGCCATCGTCTCCACGACCGTTCCGCGCGCGCGGCTTGCGACGGCCGCAACGCCAGCGACGAGGAGGAGTCCCCGAATCCGGCGAAGCGGGCGTGCCATCCGGCCCTGTCCTACCGCGGCTCCCGCATCGTCAGCAGGATGCGCCGCGCCTGGGAGGCCACGGTGGCGGAGACGTTCTTCGACTTCGCGAGGAGCCGGAGATCGCCGTCGGTCAGCGTCGCGAGCTGCTTCAGCGCGAGGACCAGCGGGCTCTTCGGGTTGGTCGCGAGCGCCAGCCGGACCTGGTAGTTCCGCATCCACTCGCGACGGTCGAAGATGATGCGGAGGAGCTCCTCGTCGGTGCTCCGGTTGCGCGCGACGGCGATCACTTCCGTGTCGGTCACGCGCGGGTTCTGCAGCACGAAGCGACGGATCAGCTTCTGTGAGTCGCGGATCAGGATCGCGCGCGCGTCGCGGTTGCCACGGAGGGCGAGCTTGATCTTCTCCCCGATGCCCATGACGATGATCTGCGCGTAGAGGCTTCGCGCCAGCGGCGGCGCCGGTTGCTCCGGCTCGACGAGTAGCTCGGCGGGGACGGTGATCCCGTCCGTGCCCGCCTCCACCGCCTGCGCGATCGCGTCGGCGTCGACCTCGTCCGCCTCAGGCATGGCGCTCGGCCCGCGCGGCCTGCGCCTCCTTGATGATCTTCTCGGCGATGTGGCCGGGGACCTCCTCGTAGTGCGAGAACTCGAGCTCGAAGTCCCCGCGCCCACTCGTCATCGAGCGGAGGTCCGGCGCGTAGCGGAGCACCTCGGACATCGGTACGTGGGCGCGGATCACCTGCTGCCCGCTCCCCCGCGTCTCGGCGCCGAGCACCTTCCCGCGCCGGCTGTTGAGGTCGCCGATCACGTCGCCCATGTAGTCGTCGGGCACGATCACGGTGATGGTCGTGATCGGCTCGAGGAGGCACGGCCGGCAGTGCTCGTACGCGGCCTTGAACGCCAGGCGCCCCGCGATCTTGAACGACATCTCCGAGGAGTCGACGTCGTGGTACGAGCCGAAGTAGAGTCTCGCCTTCACGTCGACGATCGGGTAGCCGGCGATGATCCCCTCGGTCAGCACCTCGCGCACCCCCTTCTCGACCGCGGGGATGAAGTTTCGCGGAATCACGCCGCCGCTGATGTCGTCCTCGAACTCGAACCCCTTGCCGCGCGGGAGGGGGGACAGCTCGAGCCAGCAGTCGCCGTACTGCCCATGGCCGCCGGTCTGCTTCTTGTGCTTCCCCTGCGCCT
Organism: Deltaproteobacteria bacterium; assembly: GCA_005879245.1. GTDB lineage: Bacteria > Desulfobacterota > Binatia > DP-6 > DP-6 > DP-23. The sequence continues at coordinate 15,089 of VBLA01000195.1, read as the reverse complement.
TGGCCGTCCCCTTGATCGTCTCCTTGTAAGGGACCTTCGGCGCCTTCAGCTCCACCTCGACGCCGAACTTCCGCTTGAGCCGCTCCACGGCGACCTCGACGTGGAGCTGGCCCGTCCCCGAGACGACGAACTCCTTCGTCTGCTCGTCGCGGTGCACGCGGAGCGCCGTGTCCTCCTCCATGAGGCGATGGAGCGCCTGCATGACCTTCTCGTCGTCGGCCTTGCTCTTCGGCGCGAGCGCGAAGGAGATCGGCGACGATGTCGCCCGCGACCCCCGCGGCGACCTGCACCTGCTTCTTCCCCTCGAGCTTCAGCGGATGGCCGATCCGCTCCCGGCTCTCGCGCGCCGTGTTGATGCAGTTGAGATCCGCGTGCAGCCGTCCCGACACGATGCGGAGGACGGAGAGCTTCCCGGCGAACGGGTCGACGATCGTCTTGAAGACGTAGGCCGCGAAGGGAGCGTGCGGGTCCGCCGCCCGCTCGACCTCCTCGCCGGTCTTCGGGTTGTCGCCCCGCCAGGGCGGGAGCTCGGCCGGGGAGGCGAGCAGGTCGACGATCGCGTCGAGGAGCGGATGGAGCCCGATCGCGCGCCCCGCCGCGCCGCACAGCACGGGGAGGAACTTCCGCGCGAGCGTTCCGTCGCGGAGTCCCGTCACGAGCTCGTCGGTCGCGAGCTCCGTCCCCTCGAGGTACTTCTCGAGGAGCACGTCGTTCGCCTCGGCGATCGTCTCGACCAGCTGCTCGCGGGCCTTCGCGACGGTGTCGGCCAGCTCGGCCGGTACGGTCCCTTCCTGGAACGTCCCCGAGTCCCCCTGGTAGAGGAAGGCGCGGCCGGAGAGCACGTCGACCACGCCGCGAAAGCCGTTGTCGCTCCCGATCGGCACGTGGAGGACGGCGGCCTTGGCACCGACCGCGCGGAGGTCCTCGAGCGCGTGGTCGATCGATGCCCGCTCACGATCCATCCGCGTGACGAAGGCGATGCGCGGGAGTGCCAGCTCCTCGCACCAGGCCCAGATCTTCTCCGTCTCGACCTTCACCTCGCCGCCGGTCGAGCCGAGGACGAGGACGGCCCCGGTGGCCGCCCGGAGGCAGTTCCGGGCGTCGTGGAGGAAGGCGGAGTAGCCGGGCGTATCGATGAGGTTCAGCTCGTGCTTCCGCCAGGCGGCGTGGTGGAGCGCCGACGTGATGGAGCTCTTGCGGCGGATCTCCTCCGGCTCGACCGCGAAGGCCGAGGAACCGTCGTCGAGCCGGCCGAGACGGGTGGAGGCGCCGGCGGCGAAGAGGAGCGCATCTGCCACCGTCGTCTTGCCGGCGCCTCCCTGCCCGACGATGGCCACGTTGCGGAGCTTCTCGACCTCCTCGGCTGGCATCACGGTCCTCCCACAGCGATCACCAGATCATTGGTTTCGTTCGTAGATGATGCGGAGGCCGTCGAGCGTCAAGAACTCGTCGACCGCCTCGACGGTGGACGACTCGGGCGCGATCAGCGCGGCGAGCCCGCCGGTGGCGAGGACGCGCGCCGCGGCGTCGTTCTCCTGGCGGATGCGCTCGACCAGCCCGTCGACGAGCGCCGTGTAGCCGAAGATCACCCCCGACTGGATGGCATGGGTGGTCGTCCGGCCGACCACCCGGGGCGGCCGCACGAGCTCGACGCGCGGCAGCTTGGCCGTGCGCATGAAGAGCGCGTCGAGCGAGATGCCGATTCCCGGCACGATCACGCCGCCGAGATACTCCCCGCGTCCCGTGACGTAGTCGAAGGTGGTCGCCGTACCGAAGTCGACCACGATGGTCGGGCCGTGCGTGCGCTCGTAGGCCGCGACGGCGTTGCCGATCCGATCCGCCCCGACCTCCTTCGGATTCTCGTAGAGGATGGGGACACCCGTCCGAATCCCCGGCCCGACCACGAGCGGCGCGTGCCCGAAGAACCGCTCGCAGAGCTGCTCGACCCGCTCGTTCATGGGCGGGACGACGCTCGCGAGGATGATGCCCGTGATGACCGGCTGCGCCACGCCCCAGTCAGCGAACAGGCCGCGGAGCAGCACGCCGTACTCGTCCACGGTCCGCGCCTGATCGGTGCGGACCCGCCAGTGCACCGCGAGGCGGTCGCCGTCGTAGACGCCGAGGAGCGTGTGCGTGTTGTTGACGTTGATGACGAGCAGCATCAGCGCCCGTACCCGTGCTGCACGGTGACCTCCCCCGCGAGAATCCGGACGACGTTCCCCCCGCGCCGCCGGACCCGGAGCGCGCCGTCCGTATCGACCCCCAGCACACGCCCCGCCACCTCGCCCTCGAAGCTGACGACGCGGACGTCGGCTCCCGTGAGGCTCGAGTGGGCCTCCCACTCGGCGCGCATGCTCGCAAAGCCCCCGCGCACGAAGCGACCATAACGTGCCTCGAGCGCGGCGAGCAACCGGCCGGTGAACGCCGCGCGGTCGACCCGGCGGCCGGTCGCGAGGCGGAGCGAGGTAGCCTTCCGGCGGAGCTCGGGCGGGAAGGCGCTGCGGGGCGCGTTCAGGTTGACGCCGATGCCGAGGATCACGTGGGCCACGCGCTCCAGCTCGGATTCCATCTCTGTGATGATCCCGACCACCTTCCGGCCGTCGATGAGTACGTCGTTCGGCCACTTGATCGCCGGGCGGCGCCCGATCTCCTCCGCGATCGCGGCGGCGGCGGCGACGCCGGCGACGAGTGCCAGCTGCGGCACGGCGCCTGGCGCGAGCGACGGCCGGAGGACGATCGAGCAGTAGAGGTTGAGCCCTCCCGGGGAGTGCCAGCTCCGGCCGAGCCGGCCACGGCCCGCCGTCTGCCGCTCCGCGATCACGACCGTCCCTTCGGGCGCCCCCGCCCGCGCCCGGTCGCGCGCCACCCGCTGCGTCGAGTCGGTCTCCTCGTGCCACTCGACCTGCCGCCACGCGCCACGCAGATGCGGGGCGAGCTCGGCGGGAGCCAGACGATCCGGCACGGCGCGGAGCGCATAGCCCCCGGGTCGTCGTCCGGCGATGCCGTACCCCAGCTCCCGGAGCGCCGCGATCCGCTTCCACACCGCGGCGCGCGAGCAGCCGAGGCGGCGCGCCAGCTCCTCGCCCGAGAGCGGCCCGGAGGCCTTCCGCAGCCAGCCGACGATCCGCTCGTCCGGGCTCACGCGAGCGGCTCGATCTTCAGGTGCAGGTCCGCGGCGGGCGCCGAGTGCGTGATCGCCCTGTTGTCGATGAGGATCAGGTCGGGTGCGGCCCCGAGCGCCGCGTCGACCTCCGCGAGCGTCTTGCACTCGACCTCGAGCGGCAGAGTCGGCCACGCTGCCCGGGCCGCCCGCACCGCCGCGCCGACGTCGCCGCCGCAGAGTGCCAGGTGGTTGTCCTTGATCAGGATCGCGTCGTCGAGCGCCAGGCGGTGGTTCGTACCGCCCCCCGTCCGGACGGCGTACTTGGCGAGGAGGCGGAAGCCGGGGAGCGTCTTCCGCGTGTCACGGACGACGAGCTGCGTGCCCCGCACGCGGTCGACGCAGGCCCGCGTCAGGGTCGCGATCCCGCAGAGGTGCTGGAGGAGGTTGAGCGAGAGCCGCTCCCCCGCGAGAAGGACCCGGGCGTCGCCCTCGAGCGTCGCGAGTCGCTCACCCGCGACGGCGGTGGCGCCTTCGGCGGCGTGGAGCGTCACGCGGACGGCGCCAAGGGCGCCGAACACCCGGTGTAGGAGCGGGAGCCCGCAGACGACGAGCCGCTCCTTCGCCGCGAGCCGCCCCCGGGCGGGAGTCCCGGGCGGCACGAGCGCCTCGGAGGTGCGGTCGCCTGCGCCCAGATCCTCCGCGAGCGCGAGGTCGATGAGCGCCGCCGTGCGAGGATCGTCCCAGAAGGGATCTGTCGCGGGGTCCGCCGTTCACGCCTCCATCGCCGCGACGAACTCGGGCGCGCGCACCTCGACGACCCCGTCGGCCAGCGTCGCCGTCGGCTCGAGGTCGTAGCCCTCGACGCGCGCCGCGGCGGCGACGTCGGCGAGCACGAGACGGAGCCTGTCGAGCGTCGTCGGATGGGCGGCGATGACGAGCCGCCGGACGCCCCGTCCCACCGAGACGCCCGCCTCGGACTTGGTCCGGTTGATCGCCGCCAGGCAGGCGACGGCGGCCTCGAAGCTCCCGGCCGCGGCCGGCGCGGGGATGGCCGCGACGTCCTCCGCCCCGGGCCAGGGCGCGCGGTGGATGCTCGCGTACCCGGTCTCCTCCGCGAAGGCCCAGGACCAGATCTCCTCGGTGATGTAGGGGAGGACGGGGGCGAAGAGCCGGAGCAGCACGCCGAGGCCGAGCCGGAGCGCCGCCACCGCCGAGCCGCGCGCGGCCGGCGCGCCGTCGCGCGCGCGCACCTTCACCAGCTCGAGGAAGGTATCGGTGAAGTCGTGCCAGAAGAAGGACACCGTCTCCATGAGCGCGCGGGCGAAGTCGAACTCCTCGTGCGCGGCGGTCACCGTCGCGGCCAGCGTCGCGAGGCGGGCCGCGAACCCGCGATCGAGCTCGGCGTCGATGGGGTGCGCGTCGCCCGACTGCGCCAGCACGAACTTCCCGGCGTTGAAGAGCTTGGTCACGAGCCGCTTCCCCACCCGCATCACCTTCTCGTCGAAGACCGTGTCGGTCCCGAGCCGCGCGCCCGCCGCCCAGTAGCGGACCCCGTCGGCCGCGTACTCCTCGAGCAGGTGCATGGGCGTCACGACGTTCCCGATGACGACGTGTTTCCAGGGGATCGTGTCCTCGTGGAGGTGCGCCTTGGCGATCGTGTAGAAGGCCCACGTCCGGATGATCTCGTGGCTCTGCGGCCGGATGTCGGCCGGGAAGAGCCGGCGATGGCGCTCGGGGTCGAGCAGCCAGCCGGAGCTCACCTGCGGGCTGAGCGAGCTCGTGAACCAGGTGTCGAAGATGTCGGGCTCGCCGCTGAACCCCCCTGGACGATCGCGCTGCGCGGGCTCGTATCCGGGCGGCGGATCGGTCATGGGGTCGACCGGCATCGCCTCGGGCGGGGCGACGATCGGGCGGTCGTGGTCGGGCGTTCCTTCTTCGTCGAGGGGATACCAGACGGGAAACGGCACCCCGAAGTAGCGCTGCCGGCTGATGCACCAATCGACCTGGAGGTTCTCCGTCCAGTTGCGATAGCGCAGCCGCATGAAGTCCGGATGCCACGCGATCGCCTCGCCCCGGGCGAGGAGTGCCTCCTTCTTGTCGAGCAGCCGCACGAACCACTGCCGGGTCGAGATGTACTCGAGCGGCCGGTCCCCCTTCTCGTAGAAGCGGACCGCGTGCTCGATGGGCTTCGGGTCGCCCTCGAGCGCCCCGGCTTCCCGGAGCCCGGCCACCACGGCCTCACGCGCCGTCGACACGGTCTTCCCGCGAAGCGGATCGTAGGCCCGGCTGGCCGCCGCGGGATCCGCACTCTCCCAGCCCGGGCTCCCGAACGACACCGCGACGAACCGTCCGTTCCGCCCCAGCACCTGGCGGAGCGCGAGGCGCTGCTCGCGCCACCAGACGACGTCGGTCACGTCGCCGCAGGTGCAGACCATCAGGATCCCTGTTCCCTTGGCGGGATCGGCGAGCTCGCTCGGGAAGATCGGCACGGGCACGCGGAAGAGGGGGGTGAAGGCGCGCCGGCCGAAGAGATGACGGTAACGCGCGTCGTCGGGATGCGCCGTGACACCCACGCACGCCGGGAGCAGCTCCGGCCGGGTCGTCGCGATGAGGAAGCGCTCCGACGTGCCCTCGACGTCGAAGGCGACGTGGTGGAAGGCGCCGCGCACGGGACGATCCTCCACCTCCGCCTGGGCGACGGCGGTCTGGAAGTCGACGTCCCACATGGTGGGCGCCTCGAGGCTGTAGACGTGGCCCTTCCGGAAGAGATCGTGGAAGCTCAGCTGGGCGAGGCGGCGGGACCGAGCGTCGATGGTCGCATACTCCTGCCGCCAGTCGACCGAGAGCCCGAGCCGGCGCCAGAGCGTCTTGAAGGCCTCTTCATCCTCGTGCGTGACCCGCTGGCAGAGCTCGATGAAGTTCGGGCGCGAGACGATGCGCGGAGGCTCCTTCAGGCGAGCGGCCGTCGCGGGATCGAGCACGAGCCCCGGCTCGTAGGGCGCGCGGGGGTCGCAGCGGACGTGGAAGAAGTTCTGGACCCGGCGCTCCGTCGGGAGGCCGTTGTCGTCCCAGCCCATCGGGTAGAAGATGTTTCGCCCCCGCATGCGCTGGTAGCGCGCGATGACGTCGGTGTGGGTGTAGCTGAAGATGTGCCCGACGTGGAGCGACCCCGAGACCGTCGGCGGTGGCGTGTCGACGACGAAGGTCTCGTCGCGCGACCGGGACGGGTCGTAGGCGTGGATTCCGAGCCGCTCCCACTCGCGCTCCCAGCGCGCCTCGGCCGCCGGGGCCTCGAAGTGCTTGGGGAGCTGGGTCGGGTCGATGGCACGAAACGCCGTCATCTGCGGGAGAGATAGCAAAGGCCCCCGGCGAGATAAAACGGTGGTCCCCGTCCCCCCTGCTTCGCGAGCGCTGCCCCCGCTCCCCGCGCG